>JAFVOQ010000008.1 GCA_017505785.1 Clostridia bacterium | reverse complement strand
GACGGCGGTCTGCGTGAGCAGTGCGGCAGATCGCCGCAAGGCGTCCTTCCACTCTCGCTGTGGCGAGAGAGACGACCCCTGTCACCGCGGATTTTGCGGGTGATAAATCGAGGGCGCCCTTGTGGCGCCCTCTCTTTTTGGCGCGGGTACGGAGCCGAACCCCCACGCGAACAAGACAAGGAGTTTGGCACTCGGCACAAACGCGTGGGGGAAGGACGGCGGTCTGCGTGAGCAGTGATTTGTTCTGCCGCAGTGATCATAATTCAAGATCGGCTTGCATAGAATAAACCGACTTTCAAAAAAGGAGAGGGGTTTATGGAATATCGCGACGAAAAAAACACCTGTATCCAATCACAGGTGACCGATAAAACCGTATCGTTTGAACAAAACGGGGAGTTATCCCTGCCGGATTATTTGGGTGAGGTAAGCCGTCTTTTGTGGGTGCGCCCCACCATTTTGCCGCCTGCGCGTTTTTTGAATGGCGGCAATGCCGAATTTTCGGGGCGGATCTGCTATGATGCACTGTATGCGAGCGCGGACGGCAAGCTATATCACGCGGGCATGGAGGATACCTACTCCTTTTCCGTGCCCACAACGGCAGGGCGTGCAGATATGCTTTGCGCTGCGGTGTATCCCGATGTTATGGTAGGGCGTGTAGCGGCACCGCGCAAGCTGACGCTGCGTTGCAGGCTACATGCACAGGTGTGCGGCTATGATGAAAAAAACATTGGCACCGCATTGCCACCCGAGTGCAGAGATGCCGTTTGCCGCCTCGGTGATATGGCGGAGTGCGGCAAGCTTTGCTCTGCAGTGGGAGATGCGGTGGAGCTCTATGATGAAATAGACGTGGGCGGTGCAGGCGAGCTGCGCGTGATCTCCTCACGTGCGGAGATCTTTTTGCCTGAGGTTAGTGCACATTCCGATGTTGTACGCTGCCGCGGCGAGGCGATCGTTACATTGCTTTGCTGTAAGGAGGCTGAAGATGAGGGTGAGAACGATGACGGGGAGAGCAAAGGAGGTTTTGTGCCGTATACAACGGTGCGGCGTTTGCCGCTTTCCTTTGAAGTGCCGCTTGAGGGCGTTACCGCAGATTACGCGGCGCGTGCGTGCGCTACTGCCGAGGAGGTGCGTGCGGTGCAGGACCAGGGTAAGATCTCCGTTGCGGTACGCATCATACCGCAGGTTGAGGCACAGTGCCGTGAGCCCGTTTGCTACACCAAGGATCTTTTTATGCCCGGCTCTCGCACGGAATGCCGTTTTTCTGAAGAAAAAATTTGGATACCGCAGGTGTGCGGCAATAAAAATTTTAGCATATCCAACACATTTGCACCGGCAGAGCTCGGCATGCCCACAGGGGCGGAGGTGATCGATGCTACCGCTGAAGCAGAGGTGAAGGACAAGAGCACTGACGGGAAAAACAGTATCATGTCAGGGGAAATTCATTGCCACGTGCTCTATTGCCAAGGGGGCGAATACGGCGTTGGTGATGTGACATTGCCCTTCCGCGTGAGCAGCGAGGGTAGCTTTGAAGCGATTTCTGTCCTTGCTGCAGTGCCTGTATTACACGTGCAAAGGGAACGTGAGCAGCTCCGTGTGGATGCTGAGCTGCTGCTCTCGATGCGCGGCGTGTCCTTTGCCACGGTAAGACCTGTTTTTGAGGCCAAAATCCTTCCTTGCGAGAACGGGGCACTTGCTGATCTTGAACTGTGCTATCCTGCCGCAGGGGAAAGCCTGTGGGAGGTCAGCCGTCGGTATGCGGTGCCACCTGCCGATATCGCGATCATCAACGGGATCGGTACGGATGATATGGCTTCGAGTGATTCGCTTTCCGCGGTGCGATACCTGATGATTCCCGTGTGAGTTCGGCTATAGGATTTTAGCTGAAAGATGCTCTATGAATAGGTTTGTTTGAAAATGTGTATGCAATGTGAACTTTTACATAAAATGCACAAAAAAGGGAATTAAATTGAAAAAAACTTATTGACAAAAGGTAGAAACTGTATTATAATAGGAGTACCAATATAAAAAAGGAAGGTACTAACCATGCGTAAATTTACTGCAGTTGTTTTGGCTGTTCTTATGCTTGTGTCGGTTCTTGCTGTGCTTCCCGTATCTGCAGCGACTCCCACAACATATGACGGTACCACAAAGGATACCGCAGGTCTGAATCAAATCTTCATTTCAGAGGTTGCTCCGGTGACGCGATGGAAGCCGGCAAACGTTACGAAAGCCCAGTATGATACGTGCTTTAACTTTGTTGAGCTCTATAATAATAGCGCTAACAGCATTGATCTTTCCACGCTCAGCCTTCTGCGCGCGGTAAGAATTCCCTTCGAGCCCGATGATGATACCGATCCCTACTTTACCAATGTGAGAAACAACAAGAGACTTTGGGAGATTTGGAACGAGGATTATAAATTTATTTCCAAAATCGATATCAAAACGGGTAAGATCGTAGATGATGCTACCGCAAAGCTCACCAATATCTTTACGGATGCTAACACTGCAACGCCCGAGATCGATGATGATCCTTGCTTTAATTATCTTACCAATGCGGGTGTAGATATGAACCTTGCAAGCGGCAAAAATGCCGTGCTTTGGTTCGTGGGTCCCGCAACAATGGAGTGGATCAAGGCTCAACAAATTCTTGACGCTACTTTCGATCCGAAAACAGCCTTTGTAAAGTATTTTTACGGTGAGAATGCAGTGCTTTCTGATTATACCGTTATCATGGTATGGGGTTGGAGCGATCGCGATCTTAGCGACCCCGATAAGATTGCTACCGATATGTTCTCGATCAGCACACTGCCTGAGTTCAGCAACAAAAATTGCGATTATATTCTTGGCATTGCAAAGAACACGTGGGATCTTGAAGAAGATGCGGCGTACGATGCCACCGCGAAGACAATCAACAGCGATCTTTACAGCATGACTGTTTTGGGTTCGTCTGTGCCCAGCTATAACTTCTCTACCGCAAACTCAAACAAAATTGTAGACGTATCGGCTACTTTTGCGCCCTCCACCTCCAAGCCTTACGTTGCAAATGCAATTGAGGCACTTGCTGCAATCGGTACCCCTACTGTCTTTGCTGATTATTTTGCAGCAGGCTATATAACCAGTTACCGCGAGACCGGTGTTATCGACTGGAACAGTGTGACAACACCCGGCACTATGCCCACTTGGCAGTGGGCTATGATCGATCCCGCTAACGCAAATGCTCCCGCTGACCTTAAGACCAACGGTGAGGCAGATGCTACCAAGGTTCAGGCTGTTGTGGATGCATACCTTCAGGAGCGTCAGCTGATCGATGACGGCACGAGCACCGGCCGTGAGGAAGATGACGACCGCGACTACAACTTCCAGCTTCAAGAGGATCTGAAGAACCAGTTCTTTGGCAAAAAGGATGATGTTGAAGAAGAAGAAGGCTTCCCGCTTGTAGCATTGATCCTGATCATCGTTGGCGGCGTTCTCGTTGTAGCCGGCGGTGCATGCGCAGTGATCTTCTTGGTTGTACTGCCTAAGAAGAAAGCGGCTGCTGCTGCGGCTGTTGCGGCTGAAGCTCCCGTTGAGGATGCTCCTGCTGCCGAGGCAACTCCTGTCGAGGAAGAGAAGAAGGACGAATAATAAGCGGTTTTCTACATACCGTTTCTAAAAAGTGTCGCTTTATAGCGCACGACAAATAAAAAAGACCGCCCCAGCTATTGCGGAAAGCAGTAGGTGGGGCGGTTCTTTTAGCGTCATTTTAAAGCATGATAAATCTAGGTGTATTTTAAACTTGTGCCCTGCATCGTATGATGCAGGGCACTTGAACTTTATGGGTTTGTTTTTAGAGTGGAAAGCAAGATAGGCTCCTCGGCACAATCTTGTGACAGACAAAGAGAGATAAAAATGTTTTTTTGGCGGTACGACAAAAAACGCGTACCCGTAATCTCCTCAAAATTCGGTTCCATGGTATCGGTTCCTGTCAAGTGTGCACCAAGTCCGTTGCCGCAATACTTTGCGTAGGCTTCCTTGCGCACAAAAATCTCTGTAAAAGCAGATTTGCGATCTGCGGCACGGGCTATATGATGCTGCTCATGCTTGCCAAAAAAGCGGAGCGAAAAGCTTGTTATTTTGGCATCGCTGAAGTGTGTACAGATCTCTGCATCAACGCCTATGCGAGGCTGTGTGCCGTTCTCGCATTTTTGAAGGGCACAAACGGCAAGATCTTCTGTGTGTGATAGGCTAAAATCAACTGTTGGCAGATCCTTAAAATAGGGTCTGCCTTTATCTGTTTTGACAATGGGCGAGGGGGGAAGGTGCAGTGCATCTGCGATCTCAAAAAGCAATTTGTGCGCGGCCTCGCTTTGGGCATCGCGTAGAGCGCGACGGTCGTTGGGGAGTAGGTGCAGGTGCTTGTAATGCAAAATCAGCATACGGTTACATGTTTTTTAACTGAGCAAGGCACGTGGGGCATACGCGCTTGTGTGCGAACAAAACCACATTTTCGATTTCGCCGCAGAAAATACAGCCGGGAATGTATTTTTGTAAAATAATGCGGTCACCCTCGGTGTAGATTTCAAGCTTGTCGTTGTTGTTGAGATCAAATGAACGGCGCAATTCCTTGGGAATGACAAAACGCCCAAGGTCATCTATGGGTCTGGTAATGCCTGTGGATTTCATGGTACATTCCTCCTTAAAAAATATTTTATAACACGTTTTTATTATAATTCGTCGAGAAATGGTTGTCAATAGCAAAAAATGGAAATGTGTGTTTTTTGCTGATTTATATTTCTTCCATAAAGGACAAAATTCGACAATAAGCATGCATACGGTGCAAAAAACGCTTATTGGGAGATCTGTGATTGAACGGATTATTTTTGGTAAATACTGCTTTAGATATGATCGCAGAGGGCCGAAGGAGGGAAATATGATGTTGCGCGGGTGTCAAAAGCAAATGATTGTATTGCAAACGCCGGAAAGCGGCGTGTTTGAGAGTGCTTTTTTCGTTTTGCGAAGGGAAAATTTATCGGTTGGCCACGATGATATGATTGCAGAGGCCAATCGCATAATCGGAAACGGTGTTGGCGTGCGACGTCGCGTGCGGCATTTGCCGGAGCGTTTGTTGATCTTTTTGCTGGGTGTGGCGCTTGGAGTAGGTGTTTTTGCACTCATTTGCTTTTTGCGGCAGATATGATACTTGACAAGTGCATATAGAATGTGTATAATAAATAATATGTTAAAGTAATAATGCGCTTAGGCGTTTCATCGATCAAAAACTTATATGGGAGATCCGCGGGTGAGTCGGGGCGTTATGCCATAGCCGAAGAGAGCCGAACTCACACGGTTTGGGGCGGCAAATATGTGCACCTGCTGCAGATAAAACACTCGCAATACCATACCAAGGGTCTTCGTTTCTTGCGCTTTTGCAGTGCGCGAAAGCAATATTTTGAAATTAAGGAGGGCTTATGCCGAAAGCAAAAAAAGAAAAGGGTAAAATTCGAATTATACCGCTTGGCGGGCTACACGAGATCGGTAAAAATATTACCGTGATCGAATATGAGAACGATATGATTGCCGTGGATTGCGGTCTTGCTTTCCCGGATGAGGATATGCTTGGTGTGGATCTGGTCATTCCGGATATCACCTATCTTGAACAAAATGCGGATCGTTTGCGCGGTATTTTTCTCACGCACGGTCACGAGGACCATATCGGTGCCATTCCGTATGCACTGCGCACTGTAAATCCTCCCGTGTACGGAACAAAGCTGACGCTTGGGATCCTAAAGCACAAATTACAGGAGCATTCGCTTCCATGGAATCCCGATCTTCGCACCGTTTCTGCGGGGACTACAGTGCGTGCAGGGGCACTTAACGTAGAGTTTATTCGCGTCAATCACTCGATTGCCGATGCTTGCTGCCTTGCCATTCATACCCCGCTTGGCACAATCGTTCATACGGGTGATTTTAAGCTGGATATTACGCCTATTGAGGGCGAAATGATGAACATTACCCGCCTTGGTGAGCTTGGTAACAAGGGTGTTTTGCTCTTGATGTGCGAATCCACCAACGCAGAGCGCGCGGGCTTCGCTCCCTCGGAAAAAACCGTTGGTGCGTCGCTTGAATATATTTTCACAAAAAATGCTGATAAGCGCATTGTAATTGCAACCTTTTCTTCTAACGTGCACCGTGTGCAGCAGATCATCGATATCAGCGCACGGCATGGCAGAAAGGTCGCCGTAACGGGGCGCAGTATGCTGAATATCGTGGGCGCCGCGGTAGAGCTTGGCTATATGAAGGTGCCAAAGGATACCCTCATTGATATCGGTGACATCAAGCGTTACCGCCCGAGCGAGATCACACTGATCACCACGGGTAGCCAGGGTGAGCCGATGTCGGCACTGTACCGTATGGCATATTCCGATCATCAGCAGGTCACGCTTGGCAGAAACGATCTTGTCATCCTTTCCTCGCACGCCATTCCCGGTAACGAAAAGCTGGTTGGGCGTGTGATCAACGAGCTTGCACGAAACGGTGTTGAGGTCCTCCATGATGCGGCACTTGAGGTACACGCCTCGGGTCACGCTTGTGCGGAGGAGCTGAAGCTGATGCAGGCACTTACCAAGCCGCGGTATTTCATGCCGATACACGGCGAATTCCGTCACATGGCGGCAAACCGTGAGCTGGCACTTGAAATGGGCATTCCCGACCGTAACATTTTCCTGTCGGATATCGGTAAGGTGCTGGAGATCGATGCGAAGGGCGCACGCTTTGCAGGTGCTGTGCCTGCGGGGCAGGTTTTGGTTGACGGCTACGGCGTTGGTGACGTTGGCAACATTGTGCTTCGCGACCGTAAGCACCTCTCGCAGGACGGATTGATCGTTGTGGTAGCTACGGTTGACGAGGAGCACGCACAGCTCCTGTCGGGTCCCGATATCGTATCGCGCGGATTTGTATACGTGCGCGAAAACGAGCCCTTAATGGAGGAAGCGAGAAGGCTGGTCCTGAAATCGATTGAAAAGTGCCTTGGCGGCAGACAGTCCCGTGACCGTGTGCATTTGAAAAACACGGTGCGTGACGATCTTTCCAAGTTCCTCTTTTCAAGAACGGGCAGAAAGCCTATGGTTTTGCCGGTCATTATGAATGTTTAAAATTTTGTTGTCATTCACAGGGCGTTCAATTGTAACACACCCTGTTTGATTAGAATAGGCAAGAGTAAATCATCCGAACCCGCCCTAAAGCCTTGCTTTTCCGCGCTTTCGGAGCTTGTCACTCTTACCAAGTTGAATAAAGTCGCATGACTGTATAAAAAATTGAAAGGCGGTTCCTTAAAATGGGAAAAGGAAACAGAACAAAAAAACAGCAGGCCGCAAATGTTTTAAGCGGCACCGGTAAGAAGAAAAATGCCGGGAAAAAGCGCGAAATGCCCACATGGGTAGGCACATTGATCGTGGCGTTGGTGCTTGTTGCAGTGATACTATTTTCAACGTTTTGCATTCTCAACTCGCGCGGCGTGTTTTTGCGCAATAAGATCATTGTAAAGAGCGAGCATTTTGAAGTTAGCGTGCCTATGATGTCTTACATGGTATATACCGAATACCAGGACTGGGTAAATAATTACCAGAATACGGGTTATATGCAGTACATCAAGGGCGAGGGCGGTGACGGTCTTAGCACCTCAATTCCCCTTCGTGAGCAGAATTACAGTGTAACGACCGATAAAACCACAGGTGTTACCACCACGGTTACTTGGTTTGATTATTTTGCAGAACGTGCGGCAAGTAGCGTGGAGCAGGTCGTTGTGCTTTGCGAGCAGGCTCATAGCCTTGGCATTACCCTCACGGATGAGGAGCTGGCAGAGATCGACAGTGCGATAGAGATGGTTGAGTGGTATGCTGCATACAGTGGGTATACCACGTCGGGCTATCTTTCTGCCATGTACGGCAAGGGCGTTGGCGAGCGCGACGTGCGCGAGATGATGGAGCTGATTGAGCTCGCCACTAAAATGACCAACCTCAAAACCGAGGAGTTTAAGAACGGCGCAACCGACGTGCGTGTGGATAACTACTACCAAGAGAACAAAGATGATCTTGATATTTACGTAGACTTTATTTCCTACACCTTTGAAGCAACCTTTACCCCTGTAGCTGACAGTGAGGAAGATGCGGCTACCAAGAATGAGGAAGCCTATGAGGAGTACGAGGAGAAAAAGTCGACCTACGAGGAGCGTGTGGAAGCGCTTGAAAGCTGCACCACCGCGAAGGAATTCTGCGACCTTTTGATCGAATATCTGAAGGAAGACGGTGCGACTGAGGTTGAGGCGGTTCAAAAGCAATCCGATGCGCATCATATTAACTACAAAAGAGATGAGCAGGACATAGACCTTGAGGATTGGCTGTTTGATACCAAGGCACCTGTACAGGCAGGGGATACACATGCGATCAAGGACAAGGGCGATGAGGCACGCGAGTCTGATGACAACGGTGGCTACACCTATAACAAGACCAGCGCAAGCTATACCGCATGCTTTGTGTTGAAGCCCGTACACAGAGATGATGCTTATCTGCAAAACGTAGGTCACATCCTGTTCAAAACCGATACATTTAAGGACATTAAGGATGCGAGTGGTCTGTCCAAGCTTTCCGGTAAGACCAAGGAGCTGGCACAGAGCCTGCTTGACAAGGGTCAGACCGTTTCTGCTGAGAATATGGCAAAGGCGCTTGTTGATCTCATGATCGCTGAGGGTAAGCTTGTCACCAAGACCACTGAGGACGGCGAAACCTATTACTACATGGACAAGGATGCTTTTGAGGCATATGCTGAAGTGTATACCGAGGATAGCGGTGTTTTCTATGAGAATGTCAAGAGAGGCGACATGGTAAGCGAATTTGACGCTTGGATCTATGATGATGCGCGTATCCAAAACGAGGTTTCACCCTCTGCGATCAAAACCACTTACGGGTATCACATCATGTTCTACAACGGTCACGCTGAAGAAATCAACTGGAGAGCAAGCGCACGCGAGGCCATTACCTCTGCGGATTATGAGGCTTGGTACAAGACCGTATCGGCTGCATGCACGATTGATGTGACTGCGGATTACTGGGGAAAAATCAACTGATTTTGCGGGGACTGCCGCCAATATAGCGGCAGTCCCCAACTGTGCAGTATGATAGCACTGTAAACAGGCATACTATAATCGGATGCGGGCATTCCCGCGAAAGGAGCACACACATGGTACTCAACACAAAGCAAACAACCGTAGCATATCGCTGCCCGCATTGCGGTGCGGGTGTGATGAGCGCGGTCAGTCCCTTTACCCTGCGCGGCAATATGCTGCGCCTGAAATGCACGTGCTCGAAAAGTGTTATGGAAATAGAGCCTGCGGGGCAGGGAAAGGTTCGCATGACGGTGCCTTGCATCATTTGTCCCAAGCCCCACCACTATACCGTGAGTGAAAAGATACTGTTTGGGGAAGAGCTTTTTGTGTTGCCGTGCGCCTATTCCGATATCAATATTGCCGCTATGGGTGAGCTCAATCACGTAAAGGCGGAGCTGGCACGTACCGAGCTTGAGCTCCTTGACCTCATGGAGGAGCATGGCATCAGTGATTTTGCCGCACTTCACGAGGAGGCACAGGAGCTTGTCAGTGACCCACAGGTGCTGGAAATTTTGATGTTTGTGATACGCGATCTTGATGCGGAGGGAAAGATCTATTGCCGCTGTGACAAGAAGGAGAGCGAGGAGGGTGATTTTGAGGTGGAGGTAACGCCACAGGGTGTGTGCGTCACCTGCCGTAAATGCGGCGCCACAAAAACACTGCCCGCAGGCTCTTTGCTTGAGGCGCACGACTTTCTCAATGCCGATTCTTTAAGATTGGAATAATATATGCACTAAGGTGCGGATACCAAGCAAAATGCGCTTGGTGTCCGCACCTTTTTTGTTTAAATCTGACTGCTTTCGACAACATTTGTCCCGTTGCATATACTGAAAATGAGCATACATCCTATGCTCAAATTCCAAGGCTGCACGGCAGCTTTTGGTAACAAGGAGATATACTGTGATCAGTAATTATAACAACGACCCGCTTTTTCGCTTCCTTGAAACAGAGGATGAGGGAATGCGCAGCAGCTGCCGAGGACCGGGGCTTGTAAGCAATCCCTCCATGCCGGAAAACGGGTGTCTTTCGGGGCGGAGCCTTGCCATGGTATATTCGCCCTGTCAGGAGTTTGAGGGCATTTATGAGCCGGCAGCAGGGCTTATGGCGGGTACTATCTTCCGTGAGCTCGAAAAACCGTTTTACGGTGCAAGGAGGCTGAAATGAACAACAACATGATGAACAATAATATGATGAACAATATGATGAACGGCAATCAAAACGGCAACGGCGCAGGCAGCCTCCTGCGGCGTATTCAGGCAGAGGACTTTGCGCTGTATGAAGCGGTGCTCTACCTTGATGCATATCCTACCAATCAAAAGGCGCTTGCCTTTTACCGCGAGCACCGAAAAATTCTGGATGCATTAAAGGAAGAATATCGGCAAAAATACGGTCCCCTTACCATTTATGATAATATTGACAGTGGCGAGTGGGATTGGGTAAAGGGCCCTTGGCCGTGGGAAAGGGAGGCAAACTGAGTTATGTGGATCTATGATAAAAAGCTGCAATATCCCGTAAAGATCAAAAACCCCAATGCAAATTACGCGAAGATCATCATCAGTCAGCTCGGCGGCCCTGACGGCGAGCTTGCTGCCTCGCAGCGTTATTTGCATCAGCGATACAGCATGCCCTATGACAAGGTGAAGGGCATTCTTACCGATGTGGGCACGGAGGAGCTGGCGCACCTTGAAATGATCGCCGCGATCCTGTATCAGCTCACAAAGGGCCTGTCGCCTGAGGAGATCAAAAAGGCGGGCATGGATATCTATTTTGTTGACCACACCACAGGTCTTTATCCGATCGCCGCCTCGGGCGTGCCCTTTGATATGAAGTACGTTGGCGTGAAGGGCGACGTGATCGCGGACCTCAATGAGGATCTTGCGGCAGAGCAAAAGGCACGCGTCACGTACGACAATATTTTACGCATGGTTGACGACCCCGATGTGCGCGACCCGATCAAGTATTTGCGTCAGCGTGAGCTGGTGCACTACCAGCGCTTCGGCGATGCACTTCGCATTGCCCAGGATAATCTTGACAGCAAAAACTTCTACGCGTTCAATCCGTCGTACGACAAGTGAAGGAACAAACGACGTTATTAAAAAGCCTTCGGGACGGCTCGACATCGAGCCGTCCTATTTACTTTTTGGCTAAAGAGTGATATAATTGCCTTATGATGCGGCTTGAAAGGATGTGATTTTTTGAAAGGTAAGTCTATATCCATCCCGTTTGGAATGGTATTTAAAAAATATTACTGTTCAAAATGTGGCACACGATTAAAAAAAGAAAAAACTCATCGCATTGTTACACCCAGTGATAAGGATTATTATCGGTATCACGAACATGGAACATTTCCTCGATGTAATTATGATGTATATGATTATCAGTTTCAGTGTCCTGCCTGTAAAGCAAGAATTTCCTATGATGAGCAATGCAAAATTGAATTGATTCAAAAACAACAAGGAGAAACTGTTTTATCCTCTGCGCAAATAAAAGATAATTATGAAAATAGTAGCAAAGAAAATTATAAACGCAGTTTAACTCGTACAATATTACGCCGTATTATTTTTGTCTTGCTTTCCTTTACGTTAATTTATTTTTTTGTCACTGACAGAACGCTTCCTCATCTTGCGATGATAGCAATTTCATTTGTGGTATTTACAGGATGCTCTGTTTGGATGGACATTAGAAAATTTAAAGGTACAAGCAAACTGAGGGGATACCGTTTTTATTCATACGAAAAAGAATCCCAAATGCATAAATTGTATGCATATGCCTCTCATAACAAGCATATGGTTGAAAAGTCAGATAAGTGCTATTGTTTTCACTGCAAAAGCATGTTTGAAAGTAGTGAAGTGGATTCATACTTAGAGAACGAACAAACTGCACTGTGTCCTAAGTGCAATATTGATTCGGTTATTCCTGACAGCGTTGATGACACTGTTGATGAAAGCGTAATAGCCGAAATGCACGACTATTGGTTTTAAGATGGTCAAATTGCTTCATATTGCACGCTTCGGCGATGCACTTCGCATTGCCCAGGATAATCTTGATAGCAAAAACTTCTACGCGTTCAATCCGTCGTACGATAAGTAAGAGTAGCTTGATCGCGTAACAAAAAGGCAAGCGCAGAACACTGCGCTTGCCTTTTTGATTTATGCGATAGGATGCTTTTTGATCCACTGCTCAAGTATATCTGCCGCCTCGCCCACCAGCTCCACGCAGGGGCGCTTTTCGTAATATGCTTGGGTACGGTCCGCAGGGGTCGCGGCGGTATCTCTGCCCTCGGCACCCAGCAGATCGCGGCAAAGAATGCTGCCGCCTGCACGTTTGCGGAAGCGCGCGCAGAGCTCCTGCACCATTTTGTAGTGTGCTGCCTTAGCATCCTTGTTTTTGGTATCGTCATAGCCATAGAGCGCGCCTGCCACCAGGCACATGCCCGAAACTGCACCGCAGACCTCGCGCTGGCGGCCAATGCCGCCGCCAAACGGTGCTGCCAAGTGAAGTGCTGTTTTTTGATCAAAGCCCGTTAGATCACAAAAGGCAAGAAAAACCGATTGTGCGCAGTTGTAGCCCTCTCTAAAATATGTCATAGCCTGTTCTTTTCTTTTCATATTGGTTTCTCCTTGATTCGCGTGTGATATATACAGTATTATTGTAGCATAAAAAATTGCTTTGTGCAACATAAAAAGCCGATACACGTATCGGCTTTTTATGTTTTTCATTATTAACCCAGCGAATCTGTAATATCCGTGGTGACGCAGTGGTCAAAGCAACCAAAGATCTCCTCGGTTTCCTTGGGCACCCAGCGCTGTGTGAATGCACTGACAAGGGGTACCAGTATAAGACCGCCGAGCATAGCAAACACGCCAGAGTAGAGCGAGTTTTTAAAGAGGAAGCCAAAGAAGCCGCCGTTAACGGTAAAGACCTTCATGCTAATGAGAAGCTGTACGACCTCGAGGCCCGCACCAAACACAAAGCAGGTGGCAACGGCGGGCTTGGAGATCTTTTTGCTGTAAAGACCAAAGAGGAAGGGGGCAAGGAATGCGCCTGCAAGCGCGCCCCAGGAAACACCCATCATTTGTGCAATGAAGACCGAATCTGCCCAAAGTGTATCCTTGAGAATGGCGATGACGGCGGAAAGCGCAACAAAAAATACGATCAAAAGGCGCATGATGAGCACGGATCTGTCTTCGCTAATTCTTTTTTTGCTCTTTTTGCTTGCAAGGGGGATGATAACATCAAGCGCGAGAGTCGAGGAGGAGGTCAGGGCGAGCGATGAGAGAGTGGACATCGATGCGGAGAGCACCAGTACGATCACGAGTGCAATGACGATAGCGGGCAGGGATGCGAGCATGGTGGGAACGATGCGGTCGTTTAATACCGTACCGCCAACAATGCCGTCCTTGTAAATCGCGGGGTTTGCGGTGTAAAGTCTGCCAAAGCCGCCAAGGAAGTAGCAGCCGCCTGCCACTACAATGGCAAACAGGGTTGAGATGATCGTGCCCTTTTTAATGGCATCCTCATTTTTGATAGAGTAGAACTTACCCACCATTTGCGGCAAGCCCCATGTGCCAAGCGAGGTGAGAATCACCACGATCAGCAGGTAAAAGGGCTGCGTGCCGAAGAAGGAGGTAAAGGCACCTGCCTGCCCCGCGGTTTCGGGGTAGGTGGAGGGGATCTGTGAGAGCTTGAAGATCGCCTCGCCGGCACCCCCGTTTGCGTTCAATACCGCAACGATCACAACCACGATGCCTACAAGCATGATAATACCTTGAATAAAATCGTTGATCGCGGTTGCCATGTAGCCGCCAAAGATCACGTATACGCCCGTAAGAGCCGCCATGACGATCACCACCGCCGCGTAAGGAACATCAAAGGCGGAGTTGAAAAGCCCGGAAAGGCCGTTGTAGAGTGATGCGGTGTAGGGAATCAGAAACACAAAAACGATAAACGATGCCGCAATTTTGAGCTTGGGGGATTTGTAACGCTTTTCAAAGAAGTCGGGCATGGTGCGCGAGCCAAGTGCTTGTGTCATAATGCGGGTGCGTCTGCCGAGTACCACCCACGCGAGCAGGGAGCCGATAAAGGCGTTGCCAAGGCCGATCCAGGTAGAGGCAATGCCGAAGTTCCAGCCAAATTGCCCCGCGTAACCGACGAAGATCACGGCGGAGAAGTAGGAGGTTCCAAAGGCAAAGGCGGTAAGCCACGGGCCTACGCTGCGCCCGCCAAGTACAAAGCCGTTTACGTTGGTTGCATGACGGCGGCAATAGATGCCCACAAAGAGCATCAGTCCGAAAAATACCAAAAGAAACGGTAGTGTTACAAGGACATTTGTTGTGGTGCTTGTGAGTGGAGTTGCTGTGAGTGCCATACATCATCAATCCTTTCTGTTTTAGATTTTCAAGAGGGATCGGAGGCACAAAAAAACCGCCCCTCTGCCAATAAGCCTGAGGGCGGATCACAAATGCGATACGCGGTACCACCTCTTTTTACCGCCCCCTCACGAGGTGCGGCCTTTACGACACAATCATGTCTTTTCGCGGTAACGGGCGACCCCGGCACAGCCTACCGCGCATAAAGCATTTCGGTGTGCGGCTCTCGAAATGTATTCGGCACAGTATGTCTACCGCCTTACACCAACCGGCGGCTCTCTTTGCGATATATCCGTGCGTACTGATTTTCGGTCACAGCCTTTATGCTGACAGTTTAGCACATGCCGCCCCACTTGTCAAGCACTTTTTTAAAAAATTTATGCAAGAAAATATAAGTGGCTACCTTGCTTAGCATCAAAAGGTGCCAAGCAAGATAGCCCGTACGGTTTACCAAAGTGTTTCGTCAAGGTAGCACTTGATCGTATCCTCCAGCCAAAAGGTGAAGTCGATCAAGGGGTGCTTTTTCTCGTATGCCTTCATTTTAAGGTAAAGCTCCTTGCCGTCGCCCGCATCGTGCCAAATATCCGCAAACACAAAGTCAAAATTGCCGTCAAGACGTTTGTCAGCAAAGGAAAAGGCATCCTCGCATACAAGCTTTATTTTTTCCTTGTGCGGAAATTGAGGCAAAATATGTGTTTGAAACAGATCGATCACCTGGGGGCTAACGTCAACCACCGTCACGCTCTCCACGTTCTCCTTTTCTGCGGCATGATAGGCAAAGTACCCAAGCCCGAGGCCAAAGGTCGCCACTCTGCCGTGCGCCGCCCGGATCGCAGGATAGGTGGTTACCATTTCATTCGGTTGAAGCGTCATCCACTCCCGCCCGTTTTCAAGCACGGCGGGGAAGGGGTATTCCTCATTAAAAAAACCGATCTGTGGGATCATGCGGCGATCGGGCGTGATGACAAAGTCGTTGCAAACAAATGCCTCAAGGGGGCGCAAGCACTCGGTTTTCAGCGCCCATTTTCCGCGTGTGTCGGGTAGGATCTTAATGCTTTTAAAATAGGGGTCACTTGTGTATGCGGTGGGGTCAAGCTCGTGTATGGCGGGTGCTAACCAGTAGCGGAAAAAGCTGCGATCTCGCCCGCCCGCATCAAGCCCTGCCATAGCGGCAAGATATTGCGCATACGCTTCGGCACGAGAGATATGACAGCTTTGTGCCAGCTCGCTCACCATTTCGTTGTCAATGGCATTTGGCATGAGGTTTAGATACAGACTGAAAAGCTCTGCAAGATCGCTGTTGTTGCGGCGTATTTCTGCCTCGCTAAGACCGCAATGCTCGGTATAAAGAGGATGCATAAGTACCTCCATGCTTGTTAATATATCATAGCAGCATACGTTTGCCGCGCTGTAATGATTATACCAAAAAAATATGCGGCGGTCAAGATTTTATCCGATATGAAAGCAATAGAAAAAGGATAGAGAATGTGAAAATTCTCTATCCATTTGAAAAACAGTAAAAAGTTTATTATTTAAGGTGATTTAAATCAACTCATCAAGGGTTACGCCAAAGATTTCGGAAAATGCTTTCAGTTCAATATCGGTAACAAAACGCTTGCCACATTCAATTCGTTGAATGGCATTTTTATCAACGTCAATGCCAATCAGCTGCAGCTTGTCTGCGAGTGCTCTTTGAGAAAGCCGTGTGGGATAGGCCAAACGAAGTGCGCGAATTTTATTGCCGCAAAGGTTGTTTTTATCGTTGTTTTTATTTTTGAACATGATTACCACCCTATTTGACATTCAGTGATTGACATTTTTATTATAATGTGTTATAATATTTTTGTTGACATTCAGCAAATGTCATATCGGTTTTGGTGATAATTTTAGAAGAGGTATGCAGAGGATGAGTAAAAATGTGGGGATTACGAAAGAAATTGATAATCTTGGTAGGATCGTCATTCCAAAGGAATTTAGGAATAGATTGGGGCTTGAAAGAGAGGTAGAGGTTATATTGATGAGGGAAGGCGTGTTAATCCGAAATTCAAAATACGAATTGGTGATGAAAGAGAAAGAGGTGGGTGTGAAATAAAGCAAGTTTCACGTTTCAATGAAAAAGCCGTTCGCGGAAGCGAACGGCTTTTTGGTGATGGGAGGTCGACTCTCCTCGCACTGCGTGCGAGGACGGAAGAACCCTTGATGCCTAACGGCATCATCGCAAAGCGACCGTGTTCTTCCCCTCGCGTGTCACAGAGAGCAAAATTTGCAAGTTTGGGTTACGCGAGGGGGTTCGGCTCCAACATCACCTAAAAACGGAAAAAGCACCCCACAAGGGGTGCCTACCATAAAGCAGGTTTTACCTACCGATAGAAAATCATCCTCGTAGGGGCGTTCTGTGAACGCCCGCGGGCGAATGCAGTTCGCCCCTACGGCAAAAAGGACAGAG
>JAFVOQ010000007.1 GCA_017505785.1 Clostridia bacterium | reverse complement strand
GGGAGGCGATTTGTAGCCGGATATCCGGCGGCAGGGCGTTTTGTGCAATTGATAATCATTCAGTACATCTTAAGATGTTGCTGGTGTTATGCCCTGGAGGGGCTTCCGCATACCACCAGCTTAGCTGGTGGTTATGATTTAGATACCGCTTAAAATTTATATTGTGTGTGGCAAAGCACTTGATTTGCATATTTGAATGATATATAATAGATGTAACGAAAGATAAAAGAGGGGGATTGCTATGAAGCTATCGGAGCTTTTTTCAAAAGAGGGACTGTCACTTTCCTTTGAGGTGTTTCCGCCCAAGACCGATACGGTATTTGACAGCGTGAAGCATGCCACGGAGGAAATTGCAACGCTTCGCCCTGCCTTTATGAGTGTGACCTATGGCGCAGGGGGCGGCACCAGCCGCTATACGCTGGAGATCGCCAAAAACATTAAGGAGCGCTACGGTGTGCCCACGCTCGCACACCTCACCTGCGTTTCCTCAACAAAACAAACAGTACATGAGAAAATCGAGGCAATGCGTGCGGCGGGCATACAAAACGTAATGGCATTGCGCGGCGATATCCCCGCTGATGTGAGTGATGCCGCGCGTGCAGGCTGGGCATACAGCCACGCCGTGGAGCTGGTGCGCGAGCTAAAGACCTACGGCGACACGTTTTGCGTGGGTGGCGCTTGCTATCCTGAGGTGCACCCCGAGAGTGCCAATCAAAGAGAGGATATCAGGTATCTTCGCGAAAAGGTGGATGCAGGGTGTGATTTTCTCACCACACAGATGTTTTTTGATAACAATTTGTTTTATAATTTCCTGTATAAGATCCGCGAGGCGGGTATTGTAGTGCCCGTTATTCCCGGCATCATGCCCATTACCAACGGCAAACAAGTGGAGCGCGCGATCAAGCTGTCTGGCTCGCTGATGCCACAACGCTTTAAAGCATTGGTGGATAAGTTTGGCGGCACGCCTGCCGCCATGAAGCAGGCAGGCATTGCCTATGCCACCGATCAGATCATTGATCTGTTTGCCAACGGCATAAAAAACGTGCACGTTTACTCGATGAACAACGCGGATGTGGCAGCGGCAATTCAACAAAATCTATCGGATATATTGGGCTAAAATGAATACTGTTTGTGTAAAAGCATATGAGGCGCCCCCGCTTGATCTCAGGGAGATCTGGCGTTATGCGGGAGCGTGCAGCGCGGTGGAGGCGCAGGAGCAGCTCCTGCGAGAGTGCATTTTGGAGCTTGGCGATCAGACTGTTTACAGAGTCTGCTACCGAGAATTTCCTGTTGCGTGCGAAAACGGCGCGGTGGATCTTGGCTTTACCAAGGTATCCTCGGCGTCACTCGCCAAGCATCTTAGCGGTTGTCGGAGTGCGGTGGTGTTTGCGGCAACCGTTGGCACGGCGATCGATCGCTTGATCACAAGATACAGCGCGGTATCGCCCTCGCGCGCACTCCTTTTCGATGCGATCGGCACCGAGCGCGTGGAGGCACTGTGTGATGTCTTTTGCGGTGAGCTTGCTACCGAAAAGCAGCACCATGGGCTTTCCCTTCGTTCGCGCTTTAGCCCCGGCTACGGGGATCTTTCACTCTCACTGCAAAGTGAGATATTCAGCGTGCTGGATTGCCCGAGAAAAATCGGCTTGTCCCTGGGGCAGGGGCTTTTGATGTCACCCACAAAATCGGTGACAGCTATTATTGGGATAGGAAGTAGTTTATGAAAATTACCGAATTTTTAAAGGATCATATTATATATCTTGACGGCGGCATGGGCACGCTCCTGCAAGAGGCAGGGCTTGGCGCGGGAGAGCTGCCCGAGCGTTGGAACCTGACGCATGCGGCGGCGGTGCGGGAAATTCATCGTGCGTATTTTGATGCGGGCAGCCATGTAGTATCGTGTAACACCTTTGGTGCAAACAGCCTGAAATTTTCCGAAACGGAGCTTGAGGCGGTGATTGCGGCTGCGGTGGAAAATGCACGCGCGGCGGCACGGGATAGTGTTGGCACACAGCAAAAATTTGTAGCACTTGACATCGGCCCCACGGGGCGCATGCTAAAGCCCCTTGGAGATCTTGACTTTGAGGATGCCGTGGCGGTGTTTGCCAAGACCGTAAGGCTTGGCGTAAAATACGGCGTTGATCTTATTTTGATCGAAACCATGAGTGATTGCTATGAAACCAAGGCGGCACTGCTTGCCGCCAAGGAGGAGAGCACGTTACCCGTGCTTGTTTCCTGCGCCTATGGTGCTGACGGCAAGCTGATGACGGGGGCAACACCTGCCGCCATGGTGGCGATGCTCGAGGGTATGGGTGCGGATGCGATCGGTGTAAACTGCTCCCTTGGCCCCCGTGCGCTTCGCCCTGTGGTGGAGGAATACCTTCGCCTTGCATCGGTGCCTGTGCTCCTAAAGCCCAATGCGGGCTTGCCCCGTGTGATAGACGGCAAAACTGCTTATGACGTATCCCCCTCGGATTTTGCCGATGAGGTAACAGAGCTGCTTGCTATGGGCGTGCGCCTGGCAGGTGGCTGCTGCGGCACAACACCCCGTTATATCGAGGCCTTGGTAAAGCGGTCTTGCGACATAAAGCCACAGCCTATCACAAATAAAAATATCACAGCCGTTAGCTCATACACGCACGCTGTCACCTTTGGAAACGCTCCCGTGCTGATCGGTGAGCGCATCAACCCTACGGGCAAAAAGCGCTTTAAGGAGGCACTGCGCCAAGGGGATATGGATTACATTTTAAAGGAAGGCATTGCCGAGGAGGAGCACGGCGTGCACATCCTTGACGTGAACGTAGGACTCCCCGAGCTGGATGAGCCAAGGATGCTCACCGATGCGGTCTGTGCGCTGCAAGCAGTGACAGCACTGCCTTTGCAGATCGATACCGCCGACCCTGTGGCAATGGAGAGGGCGTTGCGCCGCTACAACGGTAAGGCAATGATCAACTCGGTTTCGGGCAAGAGGGAGAGCATGGCGGCGGTATTTCCGCTTGCCAAAAAATACGGCGGCCTTGTGGTGGCCCTCACGCTTGATGAGCAGGGCATTCCCGCTACTGCCGAGGGGCGCGTGGAAATTGCGCGCAGCATACTTGCCGAGGCAAGGAAATACGGCATTGACAAAAAGGATCTCGTGTTTGATCCGCTGGCACTGACAGTCAGTGCCGATCCCGTGGCGGCGCGTGAAACGCTGCGTGCTGTGGAGCTCATTGGCCGCGAGCTTGGCTGCCATACCTCGCTTGGGGTATCTAATGTGTCGTTTGGCTTGCCTGCAAGAGAGGTGATCACTGCCTCGTTTTTCACGCTTGCCTTAGGGCGCGGCCTTTCTGCCGCGATCATGAACCCCTATGCAAGAGAAATGATGCAGGCGTATTTTGCCTACCGTGCACTGTCCGCACTGGATGAGAACTGTGCCGATTATATTGCATTTGCGCAAAGCTTGCCGCAGCCGCAGGCAGTAACGGCACCAAGCACGCCGTCAAGCACGGCTGTTAGTGCCGCAACAGAATTGCAGCAGGCAGTGATAAAGGGCAGAGGGGAGCGCGCCGCGGCACTGACGAGAACGCTTTTGGAAACCGAGGAGCCATTGACGCTGGTACAGCGCGAGATCATTCCCGCCCTCGATCGCGTGGGCGAGGGGTTTGAAAAAAAGACGGTGTATCTGCCCCAGCTTCTTATGAGTGCGGAGGCGGCAAAGGCGGCATTTGAGGAGATCAAGGCAAGGCTCACGTGCGAAGGGACGGCTGAAAAATGCGCCTTTGTGCTGGCTACCGTCAAGGGTGATATTCATGACATTGGCAAAAACATTGTAAAGCTTTTGCTCCAAAATTACGGCTTTGCCGTTACCGACCTTGGCCGTGACGTTGCACCCGAGGCAATAGTGGAGGCAGTCGTGCGCTTGCACGCGCCCATAGCAGGGCTTTCCGCCTTGATGACCACCACCGTGCCCGCCATGGAAGAAACGATCCGACAGCTCCGCGCTCATGCGCCGTGGTGCAAGATCCTTGTTGGCGGCGCAGTGCTCACGCGCGAATATGCAGATGCCATTGGCGCGGATCACTATGCAAGGGATGCCATGGAGGCAGTGCGCTACGCCGAACAGATCGATCGCGCGCTTCGCACGTGATTCTATATTTGATGCGTTTTTGCTGACAGTGAGGCGGTATTTTGCTACAGTAGTATAAGTGAGGAAAGGAAAGATCATGGCTTTACTGACTTTAAAAGACATCGGAAAAATTTATGCTTCCGATGGGAACGTTGCCGTGGGCGTGCGCGGAGTCAATCTCTCGTTTGAGCGCGGCGAGTTTGTGGCTGTTACGGGTAGATCGGGCTCGGGCAAGTCTACGCTTTTGAATGTCATCAGTGGTATGGACACGTATGAGGAGGGCGAGCTTTTTATTGAAGGCGAGCCTACATCGCATTATCTGCAAACCGATTGGGAAGCGTACCGTGAACGGTATATCTCCTTTATTTTTCAGGATTATAATATCATTGACAGCTTTACGGTGCTGCAAAACGTAGAGCTGGCGCTTATGCACATCGAGGATAAAAAACAACGCCGCGCCAAGGCACTTGATCTGATTGCGCGCGTGGGGCTTACCTCACATATCGGACATAAGGGCAGCAAGCTTTCGGGCGGTCAAAAGCAGCGCACTGTCATTGCGCGCGCACTTGCCAAGGATAGCCCCATTATTCTCGCAGATGAACCGACGGGCAACCTTGACAGTGCCACCTCTGCCGAGATCGTGGCACTGCTGCGCGAGGTTTCGCGCGACAAGCTTGTCATCGTTGTGACGCACAGCTTTGAGCAATTTGCAAGCTGTGCTACCCGTCATATCCGCATTTTTGACGGTGCCATAGAGGCGGATCACGTTATGACCTCGCCTTTAGCAACAGCACCGCTTCAAGTCGTGCAGACAGCACCGCACCCCCGCCGTCTTTCTACGGTGAAAAAGGGATTTTCACTTGGACGTGCTATTTTTGCGGCAAAGCCTAAGCTTTCGCTGTTTTTGTGCCTTTTGATGATCATCGGTACGCTTGGTATCTTTTTGGTGACCTCGCTTTGCGGAGAAGGCATGAATCTGTTTGAGGATACACATATGTTCACCTACATTGACGGGCGTGTTGTGGTGACCACACGCGACGGCAGTGTACCAAGCCTTGATACCGTGGCGGCACTTGCCGCCACTACGGGTGCCCAGAGCTACCTTCGCTATGATGCACTGCTTGATGAGGGGCGCAGCTATCAGGTGCGCTTGGAGCACGAGGGTGAGGTCAAGCGCTTTGCGGCAAATTGCGTGTATGCCGAAGATTTTGGCAATGACGTGATTGGCAGATACCCCGAAGCTGCGGGTGAGGTTTTGCTGTATTTACCGATTTCCTGGCGACCTGTATTCGGCAGTGACACGCTTACAACCAATCATATCGTTTACTTTGGCACGGGACTTACCGTAACGGGTGTAAAATACTATTACGACAATAATCTAACACCCAAGTGCTTGCTTACAGAGGAAGGATTTCGCACGCTTACGGCGATCAATTACCTGCGTTACAATTCCGAAATAAACATCACTGTTACGGCAACAGACGGCAGTGTATCCGAGCGCTTTGGCTATACCGATTTTTACACCTCATATGAGGTTGAAAGCGGTAAGGCATATCTTTACGATCCCTTGTATCGCGCCTATATGAAAACGCACCCGAGCGCCACGACCTCGGTAAAGCTTAGCATCATGCATCGCGAATATACGATGTACGGCCCTTCCAATACCGTGAGCTTTGAAAAGGTTTTGACAGATGATGCGCTGACCGACAAGAGTTCCGCAAAACCGATCAAGGGCTCACCGTATCTCGGTTATGGGGATACCCATTTGATGCTCAGCCCCGAGCTGACCTGCGCGATTGCCGAGGAGGTGCTTGTAAAGAGCTACGCCCAATTTTCGCTTTTTTATGCCGATGATGCGGCGGCAGCGGCAGCGGCTGAGCAGCTTGCGGCAGCGGGATACATCGCTGTACCCTCAAGCACCACCTATCAGCCCGATCCCTATTCCACTGTTGTAGCGGTGCTCCTTTCCTTGGCACTGATCGGTGTTTGGGGCATGGCGATCCTATTTCTTGCCTTTTTCATCAATCTTTGCTCGGCACGTGCGCTTGCTGCATTTGGCGGTGACATGGCGATCATGCGCTCTATGGGCATTTCGGTACGCGTCATTCGCGTGGCGATGTACGTGCGCATGCTGCTTTCCCTCATTCCCGCCTACGTGCTGGTGGTGCTGACGGCGATCTTGATCTTTACCTCGCCGCGCTTTAATGCGTATTTTGTATATTTGTATGGGTGGCAGTATGTTTTGATCTTTCTTGGCGTGCTTTTGCTCACGCTCCGTATCACCTACCTGCAGGTAAGGCGGATGTTTGGCGAAAGCGTGAAAAAATCCTTGCGCGGAGGTGCAGTGGTATGATCGAGCTGAAGCATCTTCATAAATATTTTGATAAGGGGCGCGCTGCCGAGATCCATGTGATCAATGACATTACGCTCTCTCTGCCCGAACGCGGCATGGTTGCCGTGTTTGGCAAAAGCGGCTGCGGTAAGACAACGCTTTTGAACGTCATCGGCGGTCTTGACCGCTTTGATGACGGGACCTTGACGGTGGCGGATCGTGATATCGGGCAGGATCCCGATATCACGCGCAATCGCTACATGGGGTACATTTTTCAAAATTACAATCTTCATGCCAACCAAACCTGTTTTACAAATGTTGCGGCGGCACTGCGCCTGTGCGGCATGCGGGATGAAACGGAAATTGCCACGCGCGTGCGTGCGGCACTGCGTAATGTTGGTATGGAGAAATACGAAAAGCGCACGCCCGACACCCTTTCGGGCGGTCAGCAACAGCGTGTGGCAATTGCGCGCGCCATTGTGAAAAATCCGCGCATTATTCTTGCCGATGAGCCAACGGGAAATCTTGACGAGGCAAATACCGTCATGATCATGGATCTATTGAAACGGATCTCGCGCGATCATCTGGTGCTGCTTGTTACGCATGAGGCGGAGCTGGTGGATCACTACTGTGACACCGTGATCGAGCTTTGTGACGGGGCAGTGGTCAGTGTGCGCGAAAACGATGCGGCAAACGGGTATGTGGCACGGAGCAAAAACGATATTTACCTTGGTGAGCTGCAAAAAACAGTGTTTTTGGGTGAAGCGGCGGATGTTCTGTATTACGGCGACTTGCCAAGTACCCCCGTAAAGATCAAGCTCGTGAACTGTGGGGGAAAGCTGTACTGTAAGGTCGATACGGCAGGCGTGCAGGTGCTTGATGACTCGGCGGAAACCAAGCTGCGCGAGGGTGTGTTTGAAAAAGCGGAGCAGAAGGCTATCGGCGAGCAGCAGATCGATATGTCAGCACTTCCACCCGTGGAGGGTACGTGCTATGGAAGACTGTTTACTTTTTTCTCCTCTCTGATCAGTGGATTTCGTGCAAATTTCAGAAAAAGCAAGCGCGGCAAAAAGGCACTTGTGGGTTGCCTTTGCCTGTTTGCCGCCGCACTTGTCACCATGAGTGCGGTATTTGGTACGGCAATCAAAACGCTGATCCACGCAAGCGAATCCTATAACCATAACGTGTTTTATGTGTACACGCCAAACGGTGCCGTATCTGCGGCACTGAACAGTGCCCCTCTCGCGGATAGCGGTATTGACGGCGTGCGGCTTTCCTATCAGTATCCAAACGGCGATCAGTATACTCGCTTCCACCCCGGCAATTTTGAAACCTTTGGCACCGGGGGGTATGTGTCGGGCTATGAAACCAATGCCGTGTACCTTGATTGCCGCCTTGCCAAGGATCTTGACGTGGTGGTGGGCAAGCGTGACATTGCCGACAATGAGATGCTGATCACCACGGCGGTAGCGGATAAGCTACTGGAAAATTCTTCGCTGGGGTATGTCAGCGAATATAAGGATCTCTTGGGACTTGTTTTCACAAGCTTTTCGGCAGGCAATGGCAGCATTCATGTTGCGGGCGTAGTGGAGAGCAGAGAAACGGCAGTCTATTTTTCAGAGCTTACCATGGCGCGATACGTGATAGGCGGTGTGAGTGATGAGATCGCACTCGGAGCTGATCTTAATGTGTCGCTTGCTGCGGGTGAGGCTGTGGTCGTGATAAACAGCGCTACCCTTGCATACACCAAGGATACCGTTTTGGTAAACGGCAGGGAGCTGCGCGTAAGGGAGGTGCGGCGCAATTACAGCTCCTATACCCAGTGGCTTGCGGCAAAGGGGATTGTGCGAGATAGCAGTGACGCGTATTTCGAGGCGATCGTGAGGGCAGAGAACCCCACGCTTGACCCTGCCTCAAAGGCGTTTGCGGATGCAAAAAACGCGGTTATCTCCGCCCTCACCTACGACTATTTGGCGTACTATTACGCATATTATGACGAGTTTCTTGCCGACCGCTATTTCTTTGAGCAAGATGATCTTGATCTTTTTATCCTTTGCGAAATGCACGTTGAGGATATGAAATACGCTTTTTTCAATGAAGGTGAGCAGCTGTTCCTTGCCGAAAAATACAAGGCACTGTACGGCAGATATCCAACCGTGACAGAGCTTGAGGCGGCAAAAAAGAACCTGCCCGATTACTATGATACGGTCAAGTCCTATGAGTATTTTTACGAGGATATGTTTTATGGGCGAGAGTCGGTGTATTTCCCCGACGGTGGAGTGCGGTATCTTTTGGCACAGGAGGATTACATCGCGGTATCCAGACAGTATGGCGAAACCACGGTCATCGCTTCTTATGCGCAGGATGCCGATGAGAAAGCCTATCAAGCGACCAAAAACGTGTTGACAGAGTATGATGTCGATTATTACATCCCCTCGCTTTACACCGTGGTACATTCGGTTGATCCCGAAAAAACACAGGCGTGGCTGTGGGACAATTTCCCCGAGCTTGACACGGGCGATGCGTATTTGCAGGCCATTCTTACGCCAAGTGGTGTGTTTGAGAGCTTGACAAAGAGTATTGCTGCTGAGATCCTTGCGGGACTTGTTGCTATGGCGGTTGTGCTTGTGCTGATGAGTATTTGTATGTACTTTATCATGCGCTCCTCGCTGATGAACCGCGTGCGGGAGATCGGTATTTGGCGCGCCATTGGCGTTTCGCGGCGCAATCTCGCGTTTCGCTTTCTGGTGGAAGCATTGGTGCTGACGGTCCTCACCGTTTTTGTGGGGTATTTGGTAAGCAGTATCTTTGTTTATGCGTGTATGAGCCTAACGCCCCTTATGGCAGAGATCTTCTTTTATCCCATTTGGCTGGCACTTGGAGTGCTATTGGTGCTGATTGCTGTTTCACTGCTTTGCGGCACACTCCCCATTTTGCTGCTTTTGCGGAAATCTCCTGCCGAGATATTGGCAAAGTATGATATTTAGGGGCTGAGTCATTTAGATGCGGAAGGCGTGATCTCGGCATGATAGGCGTACAAAAGTACGTCGAATGCCGAGAGCACCGCCTAAAAAACACACATAAAAATTGAAATTCGTAAGAATTTCTACCTAAAAACCGCTTTCC
>JAFVOQ010000006.1 GCA_017505785.1 Clostridia bacterium | reverse complement strand
GCTGGTAACAGGCTTGCCGCTCATGCCTTTTGACTTTTTCACTGCCTTGATTTTCTTGCTCGTATCTCTCACCAGCCATTCATTGAACAGATTTCGCAGCGGGGTAAAATCGTTGTCCATGCCGCCGTTTGCGCTGTCCACATTATCGTTGACAGCGATAAAACGCACACCCTTTTGAGGGAACAGCATTTCCGTGTAAAACCCCACTTGCAGGTAGTTTCGCCCCAGCCTTGACATATCCTTGACGATAACGGTTCCCACTTTTCCGGCTTCAATGTCTGCAAGCATAGACTGAAAGCCCGGTCTTTGGAATAATGAGGTGTGATAGCGATAGCGGCAAAAAGCTAATAAAATCAATGGTTTTGCGGACAGCGGATAGACAGGGAATGTGTTAAAAACTGAATACGCACACAAACGGCGTTACCTTAACCCCTTTGGGGGAGAAAGTAACGCCGTTTTTTTATGCCCGCAGGAAAGGAGGTGCAGCCGGAATGTATTTCACAAAGGGCAAGCAGCGGGCGTTTGAATTGCTCATGCAGCAGAAGCCGGGATTTGACCGCTATCAATCCGGTTGTGCCGGAGATGATGAAGATTGCGGCACTTGCCGTTTCTACCGCCCCGGGTGGAAATATGAGTTTTGCGTTTTCAAAGAGTGTCCCTATTGCCCCGGCAAAAGGACGCGGAAAACGCACGCCAGCATGGACAAATAGACGGGCAAAAGCCCTTGTGCCATGCGGCTTTGCAGACGCGAAAACGGCAAAGGGCATATTGCAATACCAAAACAGCCGAAAACGGCTTTCTAATTGTCCACGCATACCAAGAGAGGAAGTGAGGAAATATGGCAGTTTTCAGAGTGGAGCGAAATACGGGATATACCGTTATGAGCAACCACCACTTGCGAAACAAGGAATTGTCCTTAAAGGCAAAGGGCTTGTTGTCGCAAATGCTTTCGCTGCCCGAAGATTGGGATTATACCCTTGCGGGCTTATCCCATATCAACCGGGAGAAGATCGACGCAATCCGCGAAGCGGTAAAGGAACTCGAAAAAGCCGGATATATCGTGCGCAGCCGGGAGCGCGACGAAAAGGGACGCTTGCGGGGCGCAGATTACGTCATATACGAGCAGCCGCAGCCGCGAGAGCCGGAAGCAGCTACCAGCGGCGGACAGCCGCCTATATTGGATTTACCTACATTGGAAAATCCAACATTGGATAATCCAACGTTGGAAAAACCTACGCAGGAAAAACCTACGTTGGAAAATCCAACGCAATTAAATAAAGATATATTAAGTAAAGAACAATCAATTACTGATTTATCAAGTACCGATTCCATTCCTTTCCATTCCCTAAACCCCTTGCCCTTTGCGCATGGCGAAGCGGCTACGCCGCCGGAAAGGAAAAGAACGGAAGCGAAAAGCAATAGCGCAGTAGAGATTTACAGGGAGATTATCAAGGACAATATCGAATACGACCATCTCATTCAAAACTGCAAAATTGACAAAGACCGTTTGGACGAGATTGTTGACCTTATGCTGGAAACCGTCTGCACAGCCCGAAAGACAATCCGTATTGCCGGGGACGACTACCCCGCCGAATTGGTGAAATCCAAGTTTTTGAAGCTGAACAGCAGCCATATTGAGTTTGTTTTGGATTGCATGAGGGAGAACACAACCAAAGTGCGCAACATCAAGCAGTATCTAAAAGCGGTGCTGTTCAACGCGCCGAGTACCATTGACAGCTACTATACCGCCCTTGTCAATCACGACTTATACGGCGGCGAATGAGCATAGCCGCACTTTACCGGGAAAGGAGTTGATACCTTGCAGGAGGAAGTAACCCAAAAAACGATTGCCCTATACGTCAAAGTGGGAAAAGGCGCGGCGCGGCTTACCGAACAGGCGTTACAGAAAGCAATCCAAAAGTTTTTGGAGCAGAAAAGCAAACCCGCGCATGGGAAACAGACCATGCGGCAGCTTATGAAGCAGAACGCGGGTGTTTCCAACATCGAGATCACCGACAGCAATATTAAAGCCTTTGAGAGTACGGCGAAGAAATACAACATAGATTTTTCGCTGAAAAAGGTTAAGGGTGAACAGACCCGTTACCTTGTGTTTTTCAAAGGCCGGGACGCAGACGTTATGACCGCAGCGTTTCAAGAGTTTTCCGCAAAGAAGCTGAACAGGGAGAAAAAGCCCTCTATCCGCAAAGCCCTTGCCGCTGCAAAGGACAAGGCAAAGCAGCTTAACGCCGCCCGCGACAAGGTAAAGAAAAT
>JAFVOQ010000077.1 GCA_017505785.1 Clostridia bacterium | reverse complement strand
TTCTCCTTTCGTGTTGCAATAGACTTGAGCATCTTATTGTACCACGTTAGGAGATTTTTTGGTATAACCTTTGTTGCCCACCCGCATAGCGGGTGGTTGTCTGTTTCGCGCTGCGCGCTCAACTGCCTAAAGGCACTAAATTAAAGTGTGTGTTTTTGGTGTGCGCCAAAAACGCCACTCACCTCAAATCAGACGCTGTGAACACCGAGAGCCGCATCCGCATTGGCATCAATGCCGTATTTCTGCTTCTTGCGCTCCTCAAAGAACTTCAGAGCCACCTGCTCAAACAGAGCATAGGTGAGAACGTCCTCATCCTGCTCCATATAGCCAGCGATCTTCTCGCGGAGTGCATCAAGCTCGGGAGCGAGCTTATCCGCGGGACGGCAGGTGATGGGCTCCTCATCGCCAATGATCTTCTTGGTGATAGCGGGATCGATGGGCATAGGCGTTTTGCCGTACTCACCGCGTACTACGCCCTTAAATTCCTTGGTTACCATTTTATAACGCTCGCCGCCGATAACGTTGAACACTGCCTGCGTACCCACGATCTGCGAGGAGGGGGTAACGAGGGGCGGGTAGCCTACGTCTGCACGCACGCGCGGTACTTCGGCAAGAACCTCACCGAGAAGCTCGGATTTACCTGCATCTGCAAGCTGGCGCATGAGGTTGGAAAGCATGCCTCCGGGCACCTGGTAAAGGAGTGCGTTTACGTCAACCTTCAGTGCCTTTACGTCAAGCTGGCCACTACTCAGGTACTTCTCACGAAGCCCCGTAAAGTGCTTGGTGATCTCATCAAGCTGTGCAAGGTCAATGCCCGTGTCGCGCTCGGTGCCTGCAAGTGCAGCAACAAGCGTTTCTGTGGGGGGCTGAGAGGTACCCATAGCAAGGGGAGAAAGTGCGGTATCGATCACGTCAACGCCTGCCTCTACAGCCTTCAAAAGAGTCATAGAAGCAAGACCTGCCGTGTAGTGGGTATGAAGCTGTACGGGCAGCTTTACTGCGCCCTTGATCGCCTTTACGAGGTCGTAAGCATCATAGGGCCTGAGAAGACCTGCCATATCCTTGATACAAATGGAGTCAGCACCCATTTCCTCAAGCTGCTTTGCATACTTTGCATAGTAGTCGAGCGTGTAGCCGGGGCCGGTGGTGTAAGAGAACGCCGCCTGCACGTGGCCGCCCTCGCGCTTGGTAGCATCAATGGCGGTCTTCAGGTTACGGGGGTCGTTCAGTGCATCGAAGATACGCAGAATGTCGATGCCGTTGGCAATCGATTTCTGCACGAAGTATGCTACCACGTCATCAGAGTAATGGCGATAACCGAGAATGTTTTGACCGCGGAAGAGCATTTGCAGCTTGGTGTTTTTCACCTTGTCGCGAATGATGCGAAGTCTTTGCCACGGATCCTCACCGAGGAAGCGCAGGCAGCTATCAAAGGTAGCACCGCCCCATGCCTCGATCGAGTGGTAGCCGATCTTATCCATTTTTTCAAGCGCGGGCAGCATCTCCTCGGTCGTCATACGAGTGGCAATGAGGGACTGATGCGCATCGCGGATGATTGTTTCTGTAATTCCTACTTTAGACATAGTTTTTTCCTTTCTAAATTACGTTAAAATGCCCAGATTTTGAAATACATTTTCGCGCGGCAAGCCAAAATGGGTTTGGGTCCCATTTTGAGAAAATGTGCGACACGCAAAATCCGTTAAAATCGGGGCAATACGGCAAAGCGTGTCAGAATGCCCAAGAGAGGAACACGCCTGCGGCGATCGCCGAGCCGATAACGCCTGCGACGTTGGGGCCCATTGCGTGCATCAAGAGATAGTTGGTGGGATCGGTCTCCTGCCCTACCTTTTGGGAAACGCGTGCTGCCATGGGTACTGCGGAAACGCCGGCAGAGCCAATGAGGGGGTTGATCTTACCGCCCGTGATAAAGCACATGATCTTAGCAGTGATTAAGCCGCCACACGTGGACACGCAGAACGCCGCAAGACCGCAAACGATAATGAGAAGCGTTTCGCCGCGCAGGAAGTTCTCTGCCGTAGCGGTTGCACCTACACTGATACCAAGGAAAATGGTAACGATGTTGATCAGCTCGTTTTGTGCAGTTTTGGAAAGGCGATCGGTCACGCCGCTGACGTTCAAGAGGTTACCGAACATCAGGCAACCGATGAGCGTTACGGCATCGGGCACGATGAGCCATACGATCAGCGTTACAAGGATCGGGAAGCAAACCTTCTCAACCGTAGAAACCTTGCGAAGCGTGGTCATGCGAATAGCACGCTCCTTTTGGGTTGTGAAAAGGCGCATAAAGGGGGGCTGGATCATAGGGATCAGCGCCATGTAGCTATATGCCGCAATAGCAATAGCACCCAAGAGATGCGGAGCTAATGCCTTTGTTACCAAAATCGCGGTAGGACCGTCAGCACCGCCAATGATACCGATCGCAGCGGCCTCCTGCGGGCTGAACACACCGGAGATCAGTGCTACGCTAAACGCTACAAACACGCCAAGCTGTGCGCCCGCGCCAATGAGAAGCGTTTTGGGGTTTGCAATCAGGGGGGTAAAGTCGGTCATGGCACCGATGCCGATGAAAATGAGGCAAGGATAAATGCCAAGCTTAACACCGAGGTAAAGCAGGTCAATCAAACCGCCGTCGTGAAGCACAGCACCGTAATCGATATCCCCTGCTGTCATAAAGAAATCGGAGTGGAAAAGCTCCGCGCCCGGCAGGTTTGTCAAAAGCATACCAATGGCAATGGGCAGGAGCAAAAGCGGCTCGTAGCCACGTACGACTGCGAGATACACCAGCACGCCCGAGATCAGGAACATCACCGCAGTTTGCCACCACTGGGGGTTATTGGCAAACAAACGGTAAACGCCCGTGCTCTCCAAAAAATTTAAAATACTTTCTCCCATAATAGTTCTCCGTTTTACTGAAGGGTAACCAGAACCTCATCGGTTGCAACGGATGCGCCCTGTGCTGCAACTACTGCGGCAACCACACCGTCACGGGGAGCAACGATATCGTTTTCCATCTTCATAGCCTCAAGCACTACCAGCACGTCGCCGGCCTTCACGCTATCGCCTGCCTTTACAGAAACGCGGGTGATGGTGCCGGGCATGGGAGCCTTAACGGGCTCACCGCCGGCAGGAGCTGCTGCGGGTGCGGGAGCAGCGGCAGGAGCAGGAGCAGCGGCAGGAGCAGCGGCGGGTGCAGGTGCTACTGCGGGTGCAGCAACGGGTGCTACGGGAGCAGCTACACCGCCAACTTCCTCGATCATAACGTCATATTGCGTACCGTTTACGGTTACTTGAAATCTTCTCATTTTATTATACCAAGCCTTTCTTTATTTGTTGTTACCGCGACTGCGGCGGAAGGATACGACACGGAAATTCGGCACTCTGCCGCCATTTTCCTCAGCAAGCATCAGGGATACTGCCGCGGTGATCGCTGCAACGAGCTCACCGTCGTTTGTTGCTTTTGCCTGCGCCACGGGTGCAGGAACGGGGGCTGCGGGAGCAACGGGTGCTACCGGCTTACTATCCTTTTGCACCTCGCCACGTTGTACGAACTTGCGAAAGAGAACCAACGCCCCCCATAAAATCGATAGTGCCACAAAAATGGTCATCATGCCGATCAGCGTCATGCGCCCGGCGTAGGCAAAGCGCTCGCCAAGGTTCATGGCAGAAAGAAATGTGACAGTATTCATAAGTCACCTCACAGAATGCGCCCGTTTTTGCCTTCAAGCATATACAGCGCGGCAATGATGCGGGCACGCAGCTCAGCGGGATCAACGATATCGTCTACCGCACCGACGCTGGCTGCTGCCAGGGCGGTAGCATTTTTCTCGCGCCACTCCTTCTCAACCGTAGCACGGTCGGTGGTAGAAGTAATGCGGTCGTTTTCAAGGAATGCAACGGCAGTGCTTGCAGGAAGTGCCGCAATTTCTGCCTCAGAAAGTGCAAATACCACGTCAGCACCAAGCGCCTTGCTGCCGCCAAAGATAAAGCCGGCACCTACCGCCTCGCCAACGATAACGGTAACGCGTGCGCTCTCGCTCTCGCTTTGTGCGCGCGCAAGCTTTGCAAGTGCTTTCGCAAGCTTTACGTCACAGCCGGTGGTATCAACACCTGCACAGTTTACAAGGGTTACAAGCGACATGCTGTAAGCATCGGCAAAGCGGATCATCTTAGTGAGCTTCTCCGCACCCTTTGCGGTGAGCTTGCCGTCAACTGCGGCAATCACGCAGGGCTGATCGCCAAGCGTAGCAAAGCCAACCTTTACCTCGTTTGCATAGCCGCCATACACCTCAAGGAACAGACCGCTATCTACCACAGCCGCAAGAGCTGCCTCAGCGGTAGCCTTTGCACCCAGTGCTACGGCGCGGTTGGGGTCATCCCCCGTTACAGCCGCCTCAGCTGCGGAGCAGTTATCGTCGGGCAGGTAAGAAAGAAGTGTTTTTACCTTACCAAAGGCATCCGCCTCGTCAGCGGCACTCAGCGCAGCCGCTTTTGCAGCATTGCTCTCCTCGTTGGCAACGTAAAGGCTTGCCCCCTCGGTTACAACGGTAAAATCAAAGAGCGAGGCAATTGCCGCCATTGTACCAACGCACTTGCCGTGCACCAGCGCGATCTGCGGCACAACGCCTGCGGCACCCGCTACGGTATCCAGCAGCACGCCGTAGCCCGACAGAGCCGCAGCACCGTCAAACACCACAGCACCTGCACTGTCAAACATACCTACAACAGGTGCGCCAACAGACACAGCCTTTTCATAAAGCATAGCAATTTTTTCAGCGTGACGGCCGTCAACCGCGCCCTTCATTGCACTTTCATCCTGTGCGAAGGCAAACACCAGTCTTCCGCCCACGGCACCGTAGCCGCACACAACACCCTCGGTTTCGTTCTCGTTGCCGGGGCGACGGATATAGGCGCCCAGCTCTACAAAGGTAGCGGCATCGAAAAACGACGAAAGGCGCTCACGCGCTGCCGAAACTGTTTTCTTCATACTAAAAAACATCCTCCATTTGTGATTTTTTTGTCAATCTTTATATGATATATAAATAAACAAATTCAAATCTATTGTACCACATTACGCAAAAAATTTCCAGTAGTTATGGCAAAAAAATGTTAACATTTTGTAAAGTAAGCTTTACATTGCCATTATTTTAATCTATATATGTTAAAATAACAACAGAAAGCGAGGACCGTTTTATGCGCATTGATTTTCACACCCACTGTTTCCCCGATCATTTAGCTCCCCGTGCCATGGCAATTCTTGCGAAAAACTGCGCCGGGGATGCCAGTCTGCACCCACACACCGACGGTACCGCGCGCGACACCCGCGCGCTTTTGTCACGCGTTGGCATTGACCGCGCGGTCATTTGCAACATTGCCACCAACAAAACGCAGGAAACAAACGTTAACAGCTTTGCGATCTCCATGGCACACGATGATTTCTTTCTTCCGCTTGGCTCCCTGCACCCTGACAGCGAGCAGCAGGAAAGCGAGCTTGACCGCCTTGCGGCGGCAGGCATCTGCGGCGTTAAGCTGCACCCCGACTATGTGCGCGTGCCTCTCTCGGACAAGCGCTTTGACCGTATCTTTTCGCTTCTTGAGGAGCGCGGTTTTTTTGCCATTGTTCACGCAGGGCTTGACCCCATTTCACCCGATTATATTCATGCCACACCCGAAATGTTTAAAGAGGTAAGCAAAAAGCACCCACACCTCTCTCTCATTGCCGCACACATGGGCGGCTTTCGCCGCGGCGATGAGGTCTTAAAGCACCTGGTAGGCACAAACGTCTATCTCGACACCTCCCTTTCGGCAAAGCGTCCTGAGGAAAAGGAGCTACTCTTTAAAATTTTGCGCGAGCATGATGAAAACAAACTTTTGTTTGCAACCGACACACCTTGGAGCAATCCGCAAAAGGAGATCGCCTTTGTTGAGGAAGCCTGCCTTGACGATGCCAAAAAGGACTTGATCTTTTACAAAAACGCAATGCGTTTGCTAAAGCTAAAGCAATAATTTTTTTGCTCTTAAAGCACGGAGCTGCACTTTTCCAAAAAACAATTCCAAAAAATAATTTTAAAAACACTTGCTTTTTGGAAAAGAGTATGCTATAATAGCTTGCGTTGCAAACGGAGGCATAGCTCAGCTGGTTAGAGCGCATGCTTGACATGCATGAGGTCATTGGTTCGATCCCAACTGTCTCCACCAAACAAAAAAAGAGCGCTTGGGCGCTCTTTTTTGTTTGACGGGACAGAATGGGGAGAACCAACGGAAGATTGTAAAACCCAAAAAGGAAAACCGCTATGTCAAGCGAAATGCCAAAGGCAAGAAAAAAATGATAAACAATCTGCTTTTGTCGCCGTGCGACAAGAATGATCCCAACTGTCTCCACCAACAAAAAAGTCCATTTGTCACAAGACAAATGGACTTTTTGTTTATCCAAGCCGCAGGCTTGGGGTAGACGCTCGCGGGCTCGCTATTCCGTCGCTACGCTCCTTACATCGCCGCACAAAGTGCGGTGCATATCATCAAGGGCGGCGCGCCGCCCTTGCATCTCATCACGCACCGCGTGCATTTCCCTACTACCTGATAATACATGGCACTTTGCCTTGATTTTTTTGTTTTAGTATGTTATAATGACGAAAACGGAGGGCTTGGCGATGAATTTATGTGATGCAAAAACAGTAAAAAATATTATGACGGCGTATGGCCTGCATTTTAGAAAAGAGTTTGGGCAGAATTTTCTGACCAACAAAATGGTGGTAGAGGACATTGCCGACAATTGCACAGATACATCAGACGGCACGATCCTTGAGATCGGCCCTGGCATTGGGACCCTCACTCGCGAGCTTTGTCTGCGCCACAAAAACGTGGTGGCACTTGAGATCGATAAAAGCCTTATCCCAGCGCTTGGCTACACGCTAAACGATTTTGACAACGTAACCGTGATCAACGAAGATGTGATGAAGGCGGATCTTACGGCAATTCTTGCACCGTATTTTGAAGAAGGCCCCGTTTCGGTTTGCGCCAATCTCCCTTATTATATTACCACGCCTATTCTCATGAAGCTGCTTGAAAGCGGACTTCCCTTTCGCCACATCACCATTATGATCCAATCCGAGGTTGCCGACCGCTTGGTGGCAAAGGCGGGAAGTGCCGCCTACGGCGCGATTACCGCTGTGCTCAATTATTACGGCGAGGCAGAGCGTCTGTTTACCGTTTCGGCAGGCCATTTTATGCCGCCGCCAAAGGTCAATTCAGCAGTAGTGCGCATTAAGCTCTACGAGGAAAAGCCCTATCAGCCCCAAAATGAAAAGATCTTTTTCCGCACGATAAAAGCCGCCTTTGAGCAACGTCGCAAGACTCTCCCCAACGCGCTTTCAGCGGGCTTTCCCGAGCTCAGCAAGGAAAAATGCACCGCGCTGGTGGAGCTTGCAGGGCACCGCCCAGACATTCGCGGCGAGCGACTTTCCACCAAAGAATTTCTCACACTTGCAAACCTTATTTCGAAGGAGCTTGAAACTTGAAAAGGGGCTGATTCATTTAGCGCCGAACAAAAACACACGAAAAGAAAATAAAAGGAAAACCGCTTTTTCTGTCACAAAAATGGCAGGGAAAGCGGTTTTTAGGTAGAAATTCTTACGAATTTCAATTTTTATGTGTGTTT
>JAFVOQ010000076.1 GCA_017505785.1 Clostridia bacterium | reverse complement strand
GGCGCATCTTCAATATTAAACCAAATAAGATCGGGCTCGGTGACTTCGGTTTCAACCACTAAATTCTTGTCAATTGCATCAATTCTCATAGCATTACTTCTCCTCATTCAGTGCTTTTTTGAGTACCTTACCGATCACCTGCGACATGCGGTAAAAGCCGAGGTCATTGGGATGTGCACCGTCAACCGTACAGGTATCCCACATCTCACCCTCAAGCAAGCTTTCACCGTCCACGAAATACACGTTCTTATCTCCTTCGGCAAGAGCTCTTTCATAGTTTGAACGAATGATCTCGCGGCGCGTAAAAAGGAACCCACGGCCTGCATAATTGACGTTACCGAGAAGCTTGACGTTAGAGGCCGTCATAAAGATGATCGGGATATCGGGATGCGTTTCGCGCACCTTTTTATAAAAGGGCCAGTGCGTATCAATGAGGTTTTGCTCACTGGGGGTGTTATGATCGTAATCAAACACAAACGCGGTCATATCGAGCGTGGCAATATACTCTGCCATACCAAACTCACCCTTTGCTTTGCCAGCGAAGCCGAGGTTGATAATATCTGCATCAAGCATACGGGCGATCATAGCGGGGTAGGAGTTGCCGGGGCGCGAGGCAACCGCGCCTTGCGTTGCGGAATTACCGTAAAATACGATCGGCTTTTCGATGGTATAGGGCGTGGGAGCTGAGAGGTGCGAGCCCTTTTTGAGGCCGATATACAGCGCCTTTACCCTGTCAAAAAGCGGGAAGTTAATGGTGTAATCGCAATATTTACCGTCAGTGGACTTGCCCGAGGAATATCCCTCGGTAATGCCCTGAGGCGGAATAAAGGACTTATAGTACATTTCTCTGCCGCCCTCAAGCCCCTCTACCTTGCGGTAAAGATCAAAGCCGGTCTGACCCGTTTTGGGCATATGGGACATGGGGGTAATATTGCGCATCACTGCCTTAATGGCAATATAGGTGGAATCGGTACGGAAGCGCACACGGCCGCCCGTTGTCAGCTTGCGAACGCTGGTAACGCCGGGTGAAACGCGTTCTGCCGCAGCCCTCGGCATACGTGTATAAAGACCCTCTTCCTCCTCAAATTTTACACCGCAGATCTCAAACGGCGCATCTTCAATATTAAACCAAATAAGATCGGGCTCGGTGACTTCGGTTTCAACCACTAAATTCTTGTCAATTGCATCAATTCTCATAGCATTACTTCTCCTCATTCAGTGCTTTTTTGAGCACCTTACCGATGACCTGCGACATACGGTAAAAGCCAAGGTCGTTGGGGTGCGTACCGTCAACCGTGCAGGCATCCCAGTGCTTGCCGCCAAAGAGCGTGTATCCGTCGATAAAATAGACGTTTGTATCGCCTGCGGCAATGGCATTTTCATAGGTCTTGCGAATGATCTCGCGGCGATTGTAAAGGAAACCGCGCCCGGCATAGTTGACGTTGCCCTGCAATTTTGTATTGGGGGCGGTCACCATAATGATCGGGATATCGGGATGCGCCGCACGCACCTTTTTATAAAAGGGCTCATGCGTATCGATTAAGTTCTGCTCGCTGGGGGTATTGTGGTCGTAATCAAGTACAAACGCACTCATTGGAAGCGAAGCCACGTAATCCGCCATACCGGGCTCACCCTTTGCCTTACCCGAGAAGCCGAGATTGATAAAATTTATATCAAGCTCGCGGCTGATCATGGCGGGGTAGGTGTTGCCGGGGCGCGAAGCGCAGCCGCCGTGCGTGATCGAGGAGCCGTAAAACACCACGGGGCACTCCTGCTTATAAGGTGTGGGCTCGCTTAGACGAGAGCCCTTTTTGAGTGCTACGTAAAGCTCAACTACACCGTCGTATATGGGGAAATTGATGGTATAATCGGTATATTTACCGTCGGTTTTTTTGCCGGAGGAATAGCCCTCGGTAATACCGATCGGCGGCATGAGGGAAAAATAATATACGTCCTTGCCGTTCTTTTTATGGTAAAGATCAAAGCCCGAATGCCCAAGCCAAGTCATATGAGAGGTGGGGGCTACGTTTTTTTGCACTGCCTTGATGCCGATAAAGGTTGAATCGGTCTTAAAGCGCACGCGACCGCCCGAGGTCAGCTTACGACCGCTGACAATACCGGGAGAAGCCTGCTCCGCGGCGGCCTTCGGCATACGGGTATAACGTCCCTCTGCCTCCTCAAATTCCACGCCATAGATCTTGAAAGGTGCTTCTTTAATATTAAACCACACGAGATCGGGCTCGGTGATATCAGTTTCGACTATAAAGTTTCTATCAATATCTTCAATCCTCATAGCTTTCCCTTTCTTGTATGAATTTCTTTTTAAGGCTCTCTACCTTTTTCATACGGTTACATGGATATTTTACCATATCCCTTCTTAAATGTAAACATAAAAACTAATAAAAATATTTATAAGATAAAAAATAATAAAAAACACAAAAAATAAATCGAAATATTCTCTTGCACAAGCACTTAAACTTTGTTATAATGTTTTTATATTTCTGCATTTAAAGAAATGGAGTAAGGATATGGATTGGGAAACACTTGAAGAAGCTTGCCGCACCTGCCATAAATGCGCCCTTGGCGATACACGTACCAACTGCGTATTTGGCACGGGCAGCCGCACAGCAGAGCTGATGTTTGTAGGAGAAGCCCCCGGCGAGCAAGAGGACCTTTCGGGCACGCCCTTTGTGGGACGTGCGGGCCAGCTGCTAAATAAATTTTTGGATGCGGTGGATATTCCACGCGAAAAAGTGTATATTGCAAACATATTAAAATGCCGTCCGCCCGAGAACCGCGATCCCCTACCGGCGGAGGAAGAAGCGTGCATTGGGTATCTGCGCGAGCAGGTGCGCCTCATTCGCCCCAAGGTGATCGTCTGCCTTGGCAGAATTGCTGCCATGAAGCTTATTAAGCCCGATTTCCGTATTACCAAGGAGCATGGCGAGTGGTTTAGGAAGGGCGATTATCTGATGACGGCAGTTTACCACCCTGCCTACCTTTTGCGTGACCCCCGAAAAAAAGAGGATATGCTGACCGACATGAAGCGGCTTCGCGCCAAGCTTGATGAAATGAATTGAGGTGCAAAATGGATCTTACTACCTTTTTTAACCTTTTAACTATCATTGGCGTTCTTTTTCTTGTTATGATCGTGGGATTTGCATGCCGCAAGCGTGGCATCATCAACGACGTTTCCTCAAACCGCATGTCAAAGCTTATCATCGAGGTGGGGCAGCCTGCCCTCATCATCGGCTCGCTTGCCGGCAAGCAGTTTAGCTGGGAGCTTTTGCGCGAGGGTCTTCTTTACCTCGCCATTGGCTTTATTCTTCACCCTTTAATGAGCGTGATCGGACTCCTGTTTGGTCGTGTATTCCCCGATTTTGAGGAAAGAAAGCTCTCGGTTTTTGCGCTTACCTTTACCAATGCTGCCTTTATCGGCTTTCCCATTCTTGCGGCAGTGTTCCCCACAAACGGCGTATTCTACGGCTCGTTTTTCGTTATTGGCTTTCACGTATATATGTGGACCTTTGGCATCTGGCTCCTCTCAAAAGGGCGCGATGACATCAAGCTGACCCCCAAAAAAGCTATTTTCAATTTCGGCACGGTTCCCTGTATGATCGGTCTTGGGCTTTATCTCCTAAAAGCGGTTTTACCGATGCCTGCACTCCTCATTGACCTTTGCACCTACCTTGGCAATCTCTGCATGCCTATTTCCGTGCTGATCATCGGCGCGTTGCTCGCCACCCAGGATCTGCCCGCGATCTTAAAAAGCCCACGTCTTTATATCTTTAACGCCATAAAGCTGCTCATTTTACCGCTGATCGTATGCGGTATCGCAAAGCTTGTAACGCTTGGATTTTCAAACAGCTACGAGCTTGTTATGTTTTGTACGGTGATGTCGGCGTTGCCGAGTGCTTCGACCGTTGCTATGCTTGCAGAGCTACACGGCATTAAGCCGGGATATGCGGCACAGGCAGTTGGCTCCTCGTCGCTATTTTCCGTTGCCACGCTGCCGTTGCTTTACTTTATCGGTGATTTTGTAGCAAAGCTGTAATAAATCATAACCACCCGTCAAACGGGTGGTTTGCACTAGGGCTAAAAGCCCAATAGTACCGGCCAGCGGCTCAAGCCGCTGGCTTTCGTATACTCAAGCCTATTGCCTTTGCCACTTTTGCCGCCCTTGAAAGGGCGTTTGTATTACTTGCTACCCTTAAAAGGGTCTTCGTATTCTTTTACACTCAATTTATCAAGTGCTATATCATGTTTTTCTTGTTCTTCTATGTATTTCCTTATCGTAGCTTCATTTAAACCTACCGTCGATACATAGTACCCTTCTGCCCAGAAATGTCGATTCCCGAATTTATATTTCAAATTTGCATGTTTATCAAACATCATCAACGCACTTTTCCCCTTCAAATATCCCATAAAGCTTGACACGCTTGTTTTTGGTG
>JAFVOQ010000075.1 GCA_017505785.1 Clostridia bacterium | reverse complement strand
TAGGCAAAAACAACGAAGGAAAATCTAATATATTACGTGCTCTTGCTTTGGCAATGTCTTTAATGAAAATCTACTGTAGTGATACAAGACCATTTGTAAATGCTTCAAGAGACTATTTGAGAAGTCAATATTTGTGGAGCAGAGATTACCCGTTATCACTACAAGAAAAGAATCCAACAGGAAGTTCATCTGTGGATTTCAATTTTGAATTAGATGACAGAGATATTGTTGCAATTAGAGAACTGACTGGTATAAGATTAAGCGGATATATCCCTGTAAGAGTTTCAACAAACGGAACAACTGCAAAGATAGATATTCCTAAAAGGGGAACCGCGGCTTTTTCGGATGTCGAAAACAAAAAGAAAATTATCGAATATGTTTGTTTCAAAATTGATTTTAATTTTATTCCAGCTGTTAGAACCGAGACCGATGCGCTTCGTGTGATAGATATTCTTATCGCAAGAGCGTTAACAAGGCTAGATGAAAACCCAGAGTATATTGAAGCAAGTCGGAAAATTGAACAGCTTCGTCAAGAAGTGTTGAATAATATTGCAAATCACATTTCTTCACCATTAAAAAATTATCTTCCTAGCCTTAAAAGTGTACATATACATATTTGTAACGAGGGTAGGCGCAGATCTACAAAATATAATACGGAAATAATTATTGATGATGGTACGCCAACGCCGATACAGCAAAAAGGCGATGGAATAAAGAGTTTAACCGCATTAGCAATGTTAAATATTCCAGCACACTCGGATAGAGTGTCTGTAATAGCCATTGAAGAACCAGAATCGCACCTTCACCCGGAAAGTGCGCGACAGTTGTATGATACTATTATGGCCCTTTCAGAAACTCACCAAGTAGTTCTTACTACACATAGCCCTCTTTTTATTAACCGCGCTTGCTTAGAGGAAAATATAATTGTGAATGCTGGAAAGGCTACACCAGTTAAAAGGATAAAAGAAATTAGAGATGTTTTAGGCATACGAGTATCTGATAACCTTACAAATGCGGAACATGTTTTGATTGTTGAAGGCGAAGATGATAGAATTGCTATGAGCAAACTTTTGCCTCAAATGAGCACAAAAATCAATACCGCAATTCAAAATGGCACTTTGATCATAGACGATATGGGAGGATGCGGGAACTTACCATATAAATTAACATTTTATAGAAATCTGCAGTGTAAATATCATGTTTTACTTGATAATGATGATGCTGGAAGACATGCTTTTGAAGCCGCAGAAAGAGACGGATTGTTAACATTAAGAAATTTAACGTATACGATATGTAATGGGTCGCCCAATGCGGAGTTGGAGGATTGCTACAGGAAGGATTTTTACGAGTCTTCCATATTTGAAGAATTTGGGGTGAAAATCAATGTATCTGAATTCAGAAGCAATAAAAAATGGTCTGATAGAATAGCTGATTGTTTTAGATCACAAGGAAAGCCTTGGAATGACGCAATAGAAAAGAGAGTCAAGTTTGTTGTTGTAAGTGCTATTCCACAGGATTATAATGCCACCTTGAATCCCTACAAAAGGTCATCAATTGACGCCCTTGTTTCTGCAATAGAAACATTATTGCCATGAAATCATTGTATTGTAAATGGGTGAATCACGTAGTTTGCAAAAAAGTCGCAATCAAATTTATCTCAAACCATGTACGAACAAATCAAAACACGATATAATGCATGCAGCAAACTTTAAAATGATGTGTTCAGCGTACAAAGATTTTGCAATGCAATTATCGTAAAAAGCTTACACTGCAAGGCTTGCAGGCCGAGGCATTCACCCCGAAGCTGTGGCTAAAGCTCTGATAGCGTCGAGATGATGGGTCTCATCGGCGCAGGTAACAACCCCATGGTAGGCATGACGGTTGCGGTCGCTGTTGCTATCGAGGAGAGCTATAAATAATTCCTTGATTTGCAAGGCTTTTTGAACCGTTCGTAGGGGCGCATGGCCATCGGCAACGCCGAGGGAGAAAAGCGCCCGCGGGTCATTCGTAAATGACCCCTACAAACAAAACAATAAAAAAGTTGGACACATCACAGGGAGAGATCTCTTGTGATGTGTCCTTTTTTGCAAAATTTTATTGAAAGGTGTTTTTTAATTTTTGTGCTCGGCTGCCAATTTGTTAAGCTTTTCTACAAATTGCTCGATCTTAAAATCTCGGTGGGTGGGTAAGCACATCGTTTTGCCGTCATAGAGGAGCTGCAAGAGGGTTTCTTTTACCTCAAAGCTTTTTTTGCCAAAGCTGAGCAGCTTTTTTTCGCTCACCAATTGCGCCTTTTCAAGCTGGGCAAAGGGGATCTCCACCGTTTGGTTCTCTTTTTCCTCCGAGATCAGTGATAGGGTGCGGGAAACAACCACGATGCCGTCGGTGAGAACATAGATCATTGCCTTGGCATACTCCTCGGAACGTACCGTTCCGTCCTTGCATCTGGCGAGCATCAAGCCCTCCCGATACACGTAGGCACTTGCCGTTTGGGGCGGAATGAGCGAGAGCAGCTTTTTGCGATATTTGCTCTCCTGTGAAGGTGTTAATCCCATGTCATCCGTGCCTCGCTTGACAATTTGATCCATGTCACTGTCGGTTGCACGCATGGAGCCTGCCACCCAAAACAGCACAGGGCCGCCTGCCAAGCAAACGCACATCAAGATCCAAAAGAACCAGCCAAGTGCCATAAACCATGCCAGCAACAGCAGAATGACGCCCGCTATCATCATGCCGATGCCGGTGAGGCGCGGCACGTCGCTCATCGCAAAGTAATTCCGTAGCTTCTTTTCCATATCCTTCTCCTTTTTCGAGTTACTGATAAGACCATTTTACAAAACGAACTGCTGAAAGTCAATGAACCGTTAGTTGACAGACTTCTTTCGTTTTGCGCTCTCGCCTTGCGCCATGTTAAAAAGGGAGGAAAGGCAGGATAGTTTTAGCAAAAATTGATTTTTGCGATTGAGTAGATTTACACCCGTGCGGTGCCTTCCCACTCCTCAGCGGGCTCGCAGTCAAGAAGTGCGGCTACGGTAGGAGCCACGTCCTTAATAGAGCCCTCGGGCAAGACCTTGCCCTTTTCAAAGCGGGGACCCATGAAGAACAGCGGTATGGTCATATCCTCCGGCATTTCGGTGCCGTGAGTGCGGTCGTGGCCGCCGTGGTCGGCAAGGAAAATGATCGTATAATCCGCAGGAGTGTTTTCATACACCTGCTTCACACATTCTACGGCATCGTGCGCGTCCTTCATGTATTCGGGCGTGAGCCAACCGTATTTGTGGCCTGTGTTGTCGGTATCGGCAAGGTAAAGGAACAGGAAATCGGGCTTTTGCTCGTTGATGTATTGAATGGCGCGGGGGGTGATGATCTCGTTGACGTTTTCGTAGTTGTAGCAGGAAAGGAAGTCACAAGCATCGAGCTTGCCGGGGCGGCAAAGATCGCGCAGCTGATCCCAAGTGATGAAAAACGCGCATTTCTTTTTGTTGTTCTTTAAAACCTCAACAATGCCGTCAATGGGGCGCACTTGGGGTGCGTAAACATTGGTGGTGGTGCCGTGACGGGCAGGGTCAACGCTGTGAAAGAGTGACACGTGGCAGGGGAGGGTGATCGAGGGGATCACGGTGCGCGCGCCAAGCGTATAGGTTGCCATTTCCTTCATTTTTTCAACAAACGGGTGGCCGCATGAGGTCAGCGCATCGGGGCGCATGCCGTCGGCCAGGATCAAAATAACCCTTTCTGCCATGGGGAGTTCCTCCAATATATTTAATATGCACTCATTATATAGTTAAGGAGAGTAGAAGTCAATACGTTTTCTCATAAAAATTTGCCGCTTTTGCTGTTATCGCGCTTTTCTGTATTTTAGGGGTGTTGTTCCCGTGAGGTCTGCAAAAACCTTTCGGAAATGGTTTTCTGAGCGAAATCCAACAAGCTCACTGATAGCCGAAATTGAGCAATTGCTGTTTTCTAATTGCTCAATGGCGAGATTGATGCGAATGGAGTTCAAAAAGCTGACAGGCGTTTGCCCCAGCTCCTTTTGGAAAAGGTGATACACCGTAGATTCGCTCACGCAGCACGCCTTGGCGAGGTCCGCCACGGAGAAAACGGCATTCCAATGATTGGTGATATATTCTATGGCAGTTTGCAGGGTCTTATCAAAGTTAAAGTCGCTTTGCTTCATTTTGACGATGACGGTTTGCAAAAGCTTATAAAAGCGGGAATACGCCTCAAGGATCTCCATTTGCCCTCCAAGGAGAAGGGCAGATATTTGCAGAATGGCGTTTTTTGTGTCCGTTTCTGCGTCAATGATCTGCGGCGCATATTTAAAGTTTTCGTAATGCATAAAGCAGCTCAGATACACGACCTCAATATCGGGCGCGCCGTGCCACTCTGAGTAGCAGTATATATTTTCGGGGATAAAGATCACGTCGCCTTCGGTAACCTTTAGCTTTTGATTTAAGTATATATAGGTTCCGCTGCCCTTGACGACAAGCCCGAGTCTTGATTTTCTTTTGTTGGAGTTGCCGCGACAAAAATGGTAATTGTGAAAAGCATGCCTGGATGTAGAAAGGTCGGATACATAGATCGCTTCGGTGCTCATATTGCCCCCCTTGCAGAATAGTTACTTTTTTTACAGTATAACATATTGCGCGCGCGCCGTCAAGCGTGTACAATAAAATATAGGTATAATAATATTTACGGAGGTCCGTGATGAAAAAAATCAAGATCGCACAGATCGGCACCAGCGGCAACAGCCACGGTAGTGCCATTTTCAAAAATCTCACTGAGCAATCCGATGTCTTTGAGATCGTTGGCTACTGCCTGCCCGAAAACGAGAGAGAGCTCTTCCCGAAGCGTGCCAAGTATTTTGACGGCTACCGCGAAATGACGGTGGAGGAGATCCTCGCCGATCCCGAGATCGAGGCGGTGACGGTTGAAACTGAGGAGATCTACCTCACCAAATACGCGCTTATGGTAGCAAAAGCCGGCAAGCACCTGCATATGGAAAAGCCCGGCAGCCCCGACCTTGCAGGATTTGAGGAGCTTATCAGGACCGTTAAGGAAAAGAACATTGCATTCTCCATGGGTTACATGTACCGCTTTAATCCCGTGTTTATCGAGAGCGTTGAGCGTATTCGCCGCGGTGAGCTGGGTGAGATCTTCTCGGTTGAGGCACACATGGACTGCTTTTATCCCGACAAGAAGCGTGAGTGGCTCTCAACCTTCCCGGGCGGTATGATGTACTTCCTCGGCTGTCATATCATTGACCTGATTTACGGTATTCTCGGTGAGCCGGAGGAGGTTATTCCCCTCAACTGCTCCACGGGTATTCACGGCGTTGACGCCACTGACTTCGGTATGGTTGCTTACAAATACAAAAACGGCGTTTCCTTTGCCAAAACGGCGGCAGTTGAGCGCGGCGGATATATGCGCCGTCAGCTTGTTATCTGCGGCGAGAAGGGTACGATTGAACTCAAGCCCCTTGAGGTGGAGGACGGCGAGCTGCGCTACACCGTATATAGCGAGAGTGATGCCGCCGAGATCTGGCGCGAGGAATGGAAGACCGCACGCACCAAGTCTTATAACCGTTACAGCGACATGATGCTGAACTTTGCACGCGCGGTACGCGGCGAGAAGAACCCCTACACACCCGATTATGAGCTTGGACTATACAAGCTGCTTTTAAGATCTTGCGGAAAAGAGGTATAAATTATGAAAACAAAGCAAATTGTTTTTACAGAGCCTTACGTGGCAAAGCTGCTTGATGCAGAGTACGAGGCACCGAAGGCGGGCGAGGTCAGCGTATCGCTTGAGTATTCGGCGATCAGCGCAGGCACCGAGAAGGCAAACCTTGTTGGTCAGCGCAACAAGCGCGACGACTCTGAGGAGGCCGAGGTCGTATTCCCCCGTTACTGCGGCTACAGTGCGGCAGGTATTGTCACCGCCGTTGGCGAGGGCGTTACTGACGTTGCCGTTGGTGACCGTGTGATCGTTTACTGGGGCAAGCATAAGAAGAACATTACCGTAAAGCGCAAAAACGTTGTGAAGATCCCCGAGGGTGTTTCCACCATGGAAGCATCCATGGTACACATTTCTACCTTCCCCATGGGCGCGATCCGCAAAACGAAAATCGAGATCGGTGAATCGGCACTGGTTATGGGTCTTGGTATTCTCGGTATCTTTGCCGTACAGCAGCTGCGCGCCGCGGGTGCATATCCCGTGATCGCGGTTGACCCCGTGGCAGACCGCCGCGAGTTTGCTCTCAAAATGGGCGCGGACTACGCGCTTGACCCCACCGAGGAGGGCTTTGTCGAGAAGGTGATCGCTCTGAGCGACGGCGGTGCAAACGTCTGCATTGAGGTTACCGGTCTTGGTGTTGGTCTTATTCAGGCACTGGAGTGCATGAAGGAAATGGGCCGTGTGGCACTTCTTGGCTGCACGCGTAGCTCCAAATTCGAGATCGACTATTACAAAATGGTGCACGGTAAGGGCGTTTCCCTCATCGGTGCACACACCCGTGCGCGCCCTGTGGAGGAGTCAGCACCCGGTCTTTGGATCCACGAGGACGATATGAAGGCGGCAATGAATCTCATTCGCGGCGGACGCCTGAACTTTAAGGATATGATCTGCGAGATCCATTCGCCTACTGAGGCAGGCACTGTCTATGACAGACTTGTAAACGACAAAAAATTCCCCATTGGGGTACTGTTTGATTGGAGGAACATCTGATGAAAAGAGTTTTACTGATTGCCGGCGGCGGAACGCTTGGCACCTACACGGCAGAGGAGCTCTTGAAGCTCGGCCACAAGGTTGACATTATTTGCCTTGAGGATCATGTGTCGGATAATGAAAACCTCACCTACTACAAGGAATACGCAACGATCGAGTTTTTAACGGAGCTCTTCAAAAAGAACCGTTACGACGGTATCGTCAACTTCCTGCTTTACCGCGACGACACCAAATACCCCCCCTTCCACGAGTTGCTCTCCCGCAACACCGACCACCTCATTTTCCTGTCCTCTTACCGTGTGTATGCTGACCTGCAACACCCCGTTACCGAGGATGCACCGCTTCTCATTGACGTGGAGAAGGACCCTGTGGTTCAGGCAAATGAGGATTACGCGCTCGCCAAGGTGCGCTCCGAGCGCTATATGAAGGAGTGCGACTGCCCCCAGAACTGGACGGTCGTTCGCCCCGTTATCTCCTTCTCGGGCCGCCGCTTTGACGTGGTAATGGCATCCAAGACCGAGGTCGTTGACGCGGTGAAGGAGGGCAGAAAGGTAAAGGTTTCGATCGAGTCGAAGAACCTCACCGCCGGCCTTGACTGGGCAGGCAACTCGGGTAAGATGATCGCGCACCTTCTGTTTAAGAAGGAAGCCATTGGCGAGGCGTTCACCATTTCTTCGGCGCAAAACCTTACTTGGGGTGAGATCGCCGATATCTACACCGAGGTGCTTGGCACCGAGTTTGAGTGGACGACGATCGATTTCTCGGGCGAGCCCCTCAAGACCCAGTTCCGCTGGAAGTACGATCGCCTCTATGACCGTAAGATCGACAACTCCAAGGTGCTTAGGGTAACCGGTCTTAAGCCCACTGACTTCAAGAGCATCAAAGAGGGCATCATCATTGAGCTGAAAAAGCTTGGTGCAATTTGATCTATATAATACCGAAATAATTTTGAAAAGAGGAAAACATAATGAAAGCAGTACTTGTAAATGATGATAGATCCCTTCGTTGGGATAACGTACCGGACCCTGTTATTAGTTCTGAAGAGGTTCTTGTAAAGATCGAGGCGGCAGCACTGAACCGCGCTGACCTTATGCAGCGCGAGGGTGATTATCCGCCCCCTCCCGGTTGCCCTGATTGGATGGGCCTTGAGGTTGCGGGCACAATCGTTGAGGTTGGTGCCGAGGCTGCCGAGAAGTCGAACTGGAAGGTAGGCGACAAGGTTTGCGCACTGCTTGGCGGTGGCGGCTACGCCCAGTACGTATCGGTAAAATACGATATGCTCATGCCCGTTCCGAAGAACTGCTCCATGGTAGAGGCAGCAGCCATTCCCGAGGCTTTTGCAACCGCTTACCTTAATCTCTTTATCGAGGGTAAGATCAAGGAGGGCAACACGCTCCTGATGAACGCAGGTGCATCCGGCCTTGCCAGCGTGATCATTCCCATGGCAAAGGCGTTTGGCGTGCGCGTTATCACCACGGTTCTCACCGATGAGATCGCTGCTAACATCAAGCACCTCAACGCTGACCGCGTTGTGGTGACGACCAAAGAGGATATTGTTGCTGTGCTCAAGGAAGAGCTTGAAAACGGCCACGGTGTTGACGTTGCCATTGACTGCCTTGGCGGTGAGATCATGGGCAAATGCATCCACTACCTCACCCACGGCGCACGCTGGATCATGATCGCGGCTTTGGCAGGCACCAAGACCGAGATCGACCTCAAGAACATCTACGTTCGCAACGTCAGAATCGTTGGCAGTACCCTTCGCTCCCGCACCCCTGCCGTGAAGGCAGAGATCCTTGCGGGCATCGTGCGCGATGTATTCCCCAAGATCGAGGCAGGCCTCATTAAGCCCACCATTCACGCCGTGCTCCCCATTCAAAAGGCTGAGGAAGCACACGACATCCTTTACCAGGGCAAGAACGTTGGTAAGGTTGTTTTGACCGTAGAATAAACCGCAAATAAATAATAATCCCCCCGCATAGCGGGGGGGATTTCAGTTTCGGGCATAGCCCTAATCCAAAGAATGCAATTGCATTCTTTGTGGCAAGAATCGCTATGCGATTTTGCCGATATTACCTGGCGGCGCACAAGTGCGCTAAAGATTGGCCTGCCAGCCACGCAACTGTTACTTGCTACCCGTCAACGGGTTGCGAAAATCCTTCTCTCTTTTTCCGTCAAGCACTACTCCAATGCCTCCCTTGTGCAAAGGGAGGTGGCATTTTCGCAAGAAAATGACGCAGGGATTGTTTTGTCCTTACTTTCACCCAACCTACAATCCCTCAGCCGCCTACGGCGTCAGCTCCCTTTACACAAGGGAGCCTTTCATATAATACACCGTACGCTCGCCCTTTGTTTGCTTCCACTCATCGGCCATAGCCTTTTCGAACCACGCGAAGCGTGAGGCGACATATCGCGTGGTTTTCGGTTACAAAAAAGAACTCCTGCAATGGGTGATGTTCTTAGCGGAGAATTTACACTTTCGCAAAAGTGCAAGCATCGCATTTGACCGGTCAAATACACTTGGGCTAAGCCCAAACCCAAATACGTGCCCCCCAAAGCTCATACTTCGCTTCGGGGAACCCCTAAACAAGCAGAAAAGAGCAAGAGTAAAAGGAAAAAAACCTTCTATTCTTGCTCTGTTCGTTTTTATGAATGAATTGATGCTTATGCATCATGAATTGGCTCCGCCATGATTTGCTCGCGGAATTGCCACGCAATTCGTCGCTCACATGAATTGAATTGCAACCAACGTGCCATAAGGCACAATTCATGCTGCAGGCAATTCACGAAAGCACAGCTTTCAATTCACGCAACCGTAAGGTTGCAATTCATTGCGTGTTCTCCGTTAAGGATAACACGCTAAGGCAGGAGTTCTTTTTTTACATATTCGTATTATTTCCAATCGTCAGGGCAGGTACGGTGCGTCTTAAACCATTCCCATTCCTTCAGCACACGGCTGTCGCCGCTGCCGCACACCACGCGCACACCCGTTTTATCGGTCACAACGGTAATATTACCGTTCATGGATACAAAGGTGCCCGCATCGTAATCGATGCACATGCTGGTCACGTATACCTTGTCGGTATAGGGCGCGACGCGATCGACAAATTCTTGTGTCGGGAACTGATTGGCATCGGTCTTGGTGTATTCCGGGCTGCCGCAGCAGCAGCATACGCACACAACATCGGGCTTGATGACCGACAAAAGCGCATCGGACGACGAGGTTTTTGAGCCGTGATGCCCTGCCTTATACAGTGCCACCTCAGGCAGTGTATTCATGGATACAAGATGTTCCTCACCCTCCTCCTCAAGGTCACCCGTGAAAAGGTAGTTGTGGCTGCCGTATGTAAAGAGCGTACAAACCGAATAGTCGTTTTCCGACTCCGCCTCGTTATAGTAGTAATAGCTGTCAAGCACGGTCATGGTAACACCACTGTCAAGCGAAAATACGCCATTATCACGCGCCACACATTCCGCTGCGGTATAGTGCGTAGCACCCGCTGCGATCTCTGCATCACGCTCCGCGAGGTAACGGCTATACATATTGGTGCCCTTATCCTCTTGATTTGTCATGGCAAAATCAATGATGACCTCACACTCATAAAGATCAAAAATGCTGCCGTCCGTCACCGCAAAGCCCGCATAATGGTCTTGATGCGCGTGCGTAACGATCACGTATTCGAGCTTCCCGTCCGTAACGTACTGATTGATATACTCCGCAATCACGGGTACGCTTGAGGAGCGTGAGCCGGCATCGATCAGAATATCCACGTCACCTGCCTTGATATAAGTGCAATCGCCCGTGTATTTGTTGCCAAGCTCAAGAAAATGGATCTGCAATTCACCTTCTACCAAAACAGGCGGCACCTCATCGCTTTTGAAGCTGCGTGCGCTGTAAATGGCGGTACCCAAGGCACCGAGGGCTAAGCCTACGATCAGGCAAAGCACACACAAAAAGGCGGTAAGGGATGCTGAAAATTTCTTTTTTCTTTTAGCCATTGCGCCCGTCCTCCTCTACCGCTGTTACCGTAAACACACGGATTCGCTTGATCTGTCCGTTGGGGGCACGCTCACCGAATTTAAGTGCATCCACGGTATAAGTAATGGTGTAAACCCCCTCCTTGTCGGTAGGGATCATATACCGCCCCTCAGCGTCCCTTTCGAGGTCGGTTTCAACCGTCAGCTTGCCCGAAACATCCTGCCCGAAGCAATATGCCTCAACGCCCTCCTCAGTGTAAAAATACGGCGTGGTGCTACCCTCGACCATGTCAATCGAAAAGCTCGTTTGCCCCTTAAGTAAAAAGCGGTCGTTTTTTGAAACATACAGGCACAGGAACGCGCCCGCCGCAATACCGACAAGCAATGCCAACACCATGGCAAGCTTTGTTGCGGCATGCAGGCGTTTCAATCCTTTTTTTGCGTACCGTTTGGCACTCTTTTCAAGATCTCTTGCCATAATACCCTCCTTGTGGATTTTGAACAGCTCAGAGCGTTGCCGCCATGACCGCCTTGATCGTGTGCATGCGGTTCTCTGCCTCGTCAAATACGATCGAGCGATCACTCTCAAACACACCGTCGGTGACTTCCATGCAATCAATGCCGAATTTATCAAAGATCTGCTTACCGACAGTGGTCTTAAGATCGTGGAATGCAGGCAAGCAATGCATAAAGCGGCACTGCGGACCTGCCAAATTCATCAGTTCCTCGGTCACGCGGTAGGGGGTCAGTGCCTCGATGCGCTCACGCCAAACGCTGTCGGGCTCACCCATGGAAACCCAAACGTCGGTATAGATCACGTCTGCACCCTTCACCGCAAGCGAGGGATCCTCTATAAACTCAAGCGTTGCGCCCGTTTCCTTGGCGATCGCGCGACAGGTAGCGATCAGCTCCTCGTTCGGGAAATATGCCTTGGGGGCACACGCAACAAAGTGCATGCCCATTTTGGCGCAGCCAACCATAAGAGAATTGCCCATGTTGTAGCGTGCATCACCCATATAAACCAGCTTTTTGCCCGTAAGCGTACCGAAATGCTCGCGAATGGTGAGAAAATCGGCAAGTATTTGCGTGGGGTGATACTCGTTGGTAAGGCCGTTCCATACAGGAACGCCTGCGTTTGCCGCAAGCTCCTCTACGATCTCCTGACCGAAGCCGCGGTACTCAATGCCGTCAAACATACGCCCGAGCACGCGCGCGGTATCGGCAATGCTTTCCTTTTTGCCGATCTGCGAGCCCGTAGGATCAAGATACACGGCATGCATGCCGAGATCGGTTGCCGCCACCTCAAAGGCACAGCGTGTACGGGTGCTGGTCTTTTCAAAGATCAGAGCAATGCTCTTGCCCTCACACAGGCGGTGCGCAATTCCCGCTTTTTTCTTTGCCTTCAGGTCTGCCGCAAGATCCAGCAGTGCCTCGATCTCGGCAGGCGTAAAATCAAGCAGTTTTAAAAAATGTTTATTTTGAAGGGACATATCATACTCCTTTTTTTCGCACGAGCGAATTGATAATTTTCCTTATTCCGCACAAACGGATTTGATAATTTCAATGGCTTTTTCAAGCACGTTTCGCGGGATATTAAGGGCAGGCAGCAGGCGGACCTTATGCTTTGCCGTCAGGCACAGCACACCCTTATCGCGGCACGCGGCAACGATATCCCCCGCCGGCTTTTCGGTTTCGATGCCGATCATGAGTCCCATACCGCTAACCGATTTTACGCCCTTTGCGCCCTGCAGCTGTGCAAAGATGTATGCGCTTTTTTCGCGCACGTCGGCAAGCATGTTGTCGTTCAACTGCGAGAGCACGTACAAGGCACCTGCGGCACATACGGGGTTACCGCCAAAGGTTGAGCCGTGGTCGCCGTAGCCAAGCACGCTCTCCACCTTTTCACCAAGCAGACATGCGCCGATCGGCAGTCCGCCGCCAAGACCCTTAGCGGTGGTAACAATGTCGGGCGTAACACCGTAATGCATATACGCATACAGCTCACCCGTGCGCCCGTTGCCCGTTTGCACCTCATCAAAAATGAGTAAAATATCGTTTTCCTTGGCAAAAGCCGCTACACGTGTTACAAAATCGGAGTCAAGGGCATACACGCCGCCCTCGCCCTGTACAGCTTCCATCATAATGGCGGCGATCTTATTTTCCTCGGTAAGCTTTACAAACGCCTCAAAATCGTTTGCGGGGGTATGCAAAAAACCCTCGACAAGGGGCTGAAAAAGCTCATGATAATGCGCCTGCCCCGTAGCGGAAAGCGTTGCAAGCGTTCTGCCGTGAAAGCTGTTTTCGAGTGTGACGATGCGGTAATGATCCGCACCCTTTTTATCGGCGGCATATTTGCGCGCCACCTTAATGGCGCACTCGTTTGCCTCGGCACCCGAGTTGCCGAAAAACACCTTTTTCAGGCCCGTTCTGCGGCATAGCTCTGCCGCAAGCTCAGCACACGGGCTTGTATAATAAAGGTTTGAGGTGTGTTGCACCTGCCCTAACTGTGCGGTAACAGCCGCCACCCAACCGGCATCGGACACACCAAGGGAGGATACGGCAATACCTGACCCCATGTCGATATATTCCTTGCCTTCAACGTCATACAAAAGCGAGCCCTGCCCACGCACGATCTCCACGGGAAAACGCTTGTAGGTATGTGCTACATAATTTTCATCCAATTGCTTAAAGCTTTTCATTTCATCAATCCCTTGTCACCATAGTACCTGCGCCCTCGTTGGTAAGCAGCTCCATGAGAATAGAGTGCGGCACGCACCCATCCATAATGATTACCTTTTCCACACCGCGCTCGATCGCCTCGATACAGCAATCCACCTTGGGGATCATGCCGCCCGAGATCACACCGTTTTCGTAAAGCTTTTTCGCCTCCAAAATCGTGAGGTTCGGGATAAGGGTCGAGGGGTCGTTTTTATCGGTGAGCACGCCCGCAATATCGGTCATCATAATAAGACGCTCTGCACCGAGTGCCCCTGCAATATAAGCAGCGGCGGTATCACCGTTAATGTTATAGGTATTTCCCTTTTTATCGCAACCGACGGTGGAGATTACGGGAATGTAGCCCTTTTCAAGAAGGTCGGTAACGGGGGCGATATTTACACTTTTGATCTTACCCACGTAACCGAGCTTTTCGTTCTTGGGCTCAGCCTCAATAAGGCGCCCGTCCATGCCCGAAATCCCCATGGCATTGCCGCCCTTCATTTCAAGCAAATTGACAAGCGTTTTGTTGACCTTACCCGCCAGCACCATTTGTACGATATCTACCGTTTCCTTATCGGTTACGCGAAGCCCGTCAACAAACTCTGCCTTCTTGCCAAGCTTTGCCATGAGCTCGTTGATCTCGGGCCCACCGCCGTGCACCAGCACGATGCGCACGCCAATAAGATGCAGCAGCACAATGTCCTCCATTACCTGCTGCTTTAATTCCTCGTTGATCATGGCATTGCCGCCGTATTTTACCACAATGACCTTGCCGTTATAACGTCTGATGTACGGGAGCGCCTGCGCCAATACCTGAGCACGCTCTATATTAGAAAACTCGTTCTTCATTTTTATCCTCTTTTTCGATCAAGTGCGGTAGTCGCCGTTGATCTTTACATAATCGTATGTAAGGTCACAGCCCCAGGCTGTCGCCTCAAACTCGCCTTCACCCAGTGAAACCAAAATCTCGATTTCTTTTTCAAGCAGGATCTCTTTTGCGATCTCCTCGGAAAACTCGACACCCGCGCCGTTTTCGCATACCGTGACAGTGCCCTTTGCCGAACGGAAGGCAACGCCGATCCTATTGACGTCAACCGCAGCACCGCTGTAGCCGATCGCGCAAAGCACACGACCCCAGTTAGCATCCGCGCCGAACATGGCAGATTTAAGCAGGCTTGAGCAGATCACGCTTTTGGCAACCGTCTTTGCACATTGGGGGCACGCTGCACCCGTCACCTTACACTCAAGCAGCTTTGTAGCGCCCTCGCCGTCACCTGCAAGCATGCGGCAAAGCTGTACCGTTACGGTATTGAGTGCCTTCATAAAGGCATCAAAGTCAGCACCGTCTGCTACGATCTCCTCGTTTCCTGCCATACCGTTGGCAAGCACGGTCACCATATCGTTGGTGGAGGTATCGCCGTCAATGCTTACCATATTAAAGGTCTTTTGAATATCGGTGGAAAGTGCCTTTTGAAGCATCTGCGTCGAGATCTTAACGTCCGTGGTGACAAACACCAGCATGGTTGCCATGTTGGGGTGGATCATGCCGCTACCCTTGGCAATACCGCCAAGGTGGCAGGTCTTGCCACCGACGGTAAACTCCACGGCAACCTCCTTGGCAACGGTATCCGTGGTCATGATCGCATCAGCCGCGGCACGTGCGCCGAGATGATCGGCACTAAGACCCGAAACAAGTGCAGGCATGCCCGCCTTAATAGGCGCGATGTCAAGCGGCTGTCCGATAACGCCGGTGGAAGCTACAACAACGTCATTGCTGTCAATCCCCGCAATCTCACCGACAAGCTCGCTCATACACTCTGCGATCTCCACGCCGTTTGCGTTGCAGGTGTTGGCGTTTCCGCTATTGCAGATGATCGCCTGTGCCACACCGTTTGCAAGATGCTTTTTCGTTACAAGCAGGGGCGCGCCCTTCACTAAATTTGTGGTATAAACAGCCGCAGCGGTTGCGGGCACGTCACTGACAATGAGTGCCAGATCCTTTTTGATCTTATTTTTGCGAATACCGCAATGTACACCGTTGGCACGAAATCCCTTTGCGGCACAAACACCGCCATTTACAATCTTTATCATTTTTCTACATCTCCTATCACAAGTCCCGCACATTCGTCAACACCGAGCAGGATATTCATATTTTGTATGGCAGCACCAGAAGCACCCTTGCCAAGATTATCAAAGCGCGAAACGAGCAGTATGCGCTCATCGTTGCCAAGCACGCCGATCTCCATATCGTCACGCCCCGCAAAAGCCGCACCGCACAAAAACCCATTTTCCGCTATTTTTTCATTATACCGCACCAAACCGCCCTGATATGCCTCGCGATAAACGGCAATGATATCGGCGCGCGTTCCCTTTACCATATCCGCAAAGAGGGGAACGGTAACCTCCATGCCAGCATAGTAGTCCGCCACGATCGGCGAAAAGATCGGCGCGCGCGCAAGGCCGCACACTGCACTCATTTCGGGCAGATGCTTATGCGCTTGCGTGAGCGCATATTGGCGCGGCGCATCGAGGCAAGCGGCGCGGTCGGCAGCCTCGTATTCGGCTATCATCTTTTTGCCACCGCCCGAGTATCCCGTCAGGGAAAAGGCAGAAAGCATTGCATCGGGGGAAAGCAGCCCCGCACGCACCAGCGGTGCCACCAATGCCACAAAGCCGCTTGCGTGACAGCCGGGGTTGGCGATCCTGTGTGACGCGGCGATCTCTGCTCGCTTCAAGGAAAGCTCGGGGAAGCCATAGGTCCAACCACTCGCCGTGCGGTGTGCGGTCGAGGTATCGATCACCGCTGTTTTGGGGGTTTCTATCATAGCCACCGCCTCGCGCGCCGCATCATCGGGCAGGCACAAAAACGCCACGTCAGCACTGTTCAATGCCTCACGGCGGGCGGCAATATCCTTACGCTTGCTCTCGGGCAAAACGATCAGAGAAAGATCGGTGCGCGCGGCAAGTCGCTCCCGAATGCGAAGCCCCGTCGTACCTGCGCTACCGTCAATAAATACTGTTTTCACGATGCAAATCCTTTCACCAAGTTGGGAAATTACTCATTAAATGTGAATATTTATTCACAATAATCAAACACATGGTAATATTATACACATTACGATGCCTAATGTCAAGCATTTAATAAAAAAATAATTTATTTTTCGCAAAATTCTTATGTCAGCATGATAAAAAAGCCTTTGTGGAGATGCATTTTTATTTACGTGCGGTGATATTTTATTCAAACCTTTAATTTTATCTCTTTTTGCCAAATCGATATTCCAATTTCGTATTTGTATTTTCCAGTTTTAAGGAAGCGTTTCTTTTAATATTCCAACATTCGTTGTTTTTGGGGCGATTTTTAATCAAAAAACGTCGGCAGCTCATCGGCGCCGACGTTTGTTTTTATGCTGAATGATTTGCTTTGTATACCTTATCTCAGGCCTTTACCGCAATGCACTCGATCTCAAGCTTGGCACCCTTCGGGATCGCCGCTACCTGAACACAGCTTCTTGCAGGATAGGGAGCCTTGAAAAAGCTCTCATAAATGCCGTTCACCGTAGCAAAATCAGCAAGATCGGAGAGGAACACAACGGTTTTTACCACGCTCTCCATACCAAGCCCTGCTGCGGCAAGCACGTTTTTAAGGTTGGTCAGTGCCTGCACTGCTTGCGCCTCCACACCCTCGGGCATTGTGCCTGTTTGGGGGTCAACGGGAATCTGACCCGAAACAAACACCATGTTACCAAGGTCAAGTGCCTGCGAGTAAGGACCGATTGCGGCAGGTGCCTTGTCGGTAGAAATCTGTTTTACCATAACCGTATTCTCCTTATGTTACAATCTTAAAGCCGGCCTTGGTCAGCTCTTGGCGGATCTCTTCTATCTGCTCAAAATCGCGCGTTTCCATGCCGATCTTAAGGAAGCAGCTCGCCACCGCCATATTTGCATCGGATCTTTCGTGATGCACGCTCACCACGTTGCCGCCGCAACGGGAAATGATGCTGCTCACTCCGAGAAGCTGGCCGGGCTTATCCTCAAGTGCAATTTGTAGCGTGGCATTTCTGCCCGTCGTTACAAGTCCGCGCGTAACCACGCGAGAGAGAATATTCACGTCGATATTGCCGCCCGACACTACGCACACGACCTTTTTACCCTTTACAGGCACCTTGCCGAACATGACTGCGGCAACGCTCACCGCGCCCGCGCCCTCGGCAACCAGCTTTTGCTTTTCCATAAGGGTGAGGATCGCTGTGGCGATCTCGTCCTCTGTAACGGTAACCACGTCATCCACGTATTCGCGGATTAGCTTAAAGGTATTGTCACCGGGATGCTTAACGGCAATACCGTCAGCAAAGGTAGAAACGCTGTCAAGCGTGATCTGCTTGCCAAGCTTAAGGCTCTCGGCCATACTGGCAGCACGCTCTGCCTGCACGCCGTATACCTTCACATCGGGGCGCAGATGCTTAATGGCATATGCCACGCCCGCCACAAGTCCACCGCCGCCAACGGGCACTACCACCGCATCGGCATCGGCGATCTGCTCAAGGATCTCAAGGCCGATCGTGCCCTGCCCTGCAATAACCTCCTCGTCATCAAAGGGGTGAATGAGCGTGGCACCCGTTTCGGCGCAAAGGCTCAGTGCCTTTTGATAGGCATCGTCGTAAGCACCGGGGACAAGACAAGCCTCAGCCCCAAACGCCTTGGTCGCCTCCACCTTACTGATCGGCGCACCGTCGGGCATACAAATCACACTCTTAATGCCCATTTTTTGCGCCGCCAATGCCACGCCCTGCGCGTGGTTGCCCGCACTGCAGGCTACAATGCCCTTTTCGCGGTCTGCTTTGGAGAGCTGGCTGATCTTATAGTACGCACCGCGCACCTTAAAGCTACCCGTCACCTGCAAATTCTCGGTTTTTAGGTAAAGCTCGCAGTCATGGCACATATTGCGCGCCCAAATAAGGTCGGTCTTGCGCGCCACGTCACGTAGCACGTATGCCGCCTGATAGATTTTATCCAGTGTTAGCATACGCACCTCTTACAGCGTTACACGCCAGCCAAACGGATCGTCGAGCTTGCCGGTCTGAATACCGGTAATGGTATCGTAAAGCTTTTGGCTGACAGGGCCAATGCCGCCGTCGCCGATCGTCATCACATCGTCCTTGTAACGGAGCTTGCCGACAGGAGAGATGACCGCCGCCGTACCTGTGCCAAACACCTCCTCAAGGGTGCCGTTTTTCTGCGCCTCAAGCAGCTCATCAACCGAAATACGGCGCTCCTCAACGGGTACGCCCCACTCCTTTAAAAGGTTGATAACGGAGTTTCTCGTAATGCCGGGCAAAATGCTGCCGTTCAGCATCGGAGTCAACACCTTTCCATCGATCTTAAAGAAGATGTTCATGGCGCCAACCTCCTCGATATAGCGGCGCTCCACACCGTCAAGCCAAAGCACCTGAGAGAAGCCGGCATCGTGTGCCTTGACCTGTGCCGCAAGGCTTGCGCAGTAGTTGCCACCGGTTTTTGCATAGCCGATACCGCCCTTTACGGCGCGTACGTAATCATCCTCGATCCAAATGCCAACGGGAGCAAGCCCGTCGCTGTAATAGGCACCGCTGGGAGAGAGGATCACCATAAAGAGATAGGTCTTAGAGGGCGCAACGCCAAGAAAGGCGTCGGTTGCAATCACAAAGGGGCGAATGTAAAGAGAGGTACCCTCCTCGGTGGGGATCCAATCCTCATCGACCTTTACCACAGCCTTTACTGCCTCAACGAAAATATCTTCGGGAATTTCGGGAATGCAAAGGCGCTTGTTTGACTCATTGGCACGCTGTGCATTTTTCTCAGGACGGAACAGATAGGTTTCGCCATTCGCACCCTTATATGCCTTCATGCCCTCAAACATTTCCTGCCCGTAGTGGAAAACCACGCAGGCGGGAGAAAGCGAAATATCGGAAAACGGTACCACACGGGCATCGTGCCAGCCCATGCCCTCGGTGTAATTCATTACAAACATGTGATCGGTGAAGATCTTACCGAACCCAAGCTTTCCTTGGGGCTTTTCCTTGGGGGTTGTTGTTCTTGTTACTTTCACATTCAACATTTTACTCAAATCCTTTCCATGATCTTTTCTGTCATGGCGGTACAGGTGAGCGGTTCCATGGTGGGATCGGTCAGAATATCCGCCGTACGGTAGCCCCCCTCAATCACGCCACTCACAGCTGCCTCGATATCGTCTGCCTCAGCGGCAAGATCGAAGGAGTAGCGCAGCATCATAGCGGCGGAAAGAATGGTTGCAATGGGGTTTGCCTTATTTTGCCCCGCAATGTCGGGGGCGGAGCCGTGGATTGGCTCGTAAAGTCCGCATTTGGTAGCACCAAGCGACGCCGAAGCAAGAAGCCCGATAGAGCCTGTGATCTGCGATGCCTCGTCGGAGAGAATGTCGCCGAACATATTGGAGGTCACCACCACGTCAAAGCGCGAGGGGTCGCGAATGAGCTGCATGGCGGCATTGTCCACCAGCATATCCGAAACCGTTACGTCGGGATACTCGGCGGCAACACGGTGCACCGTTTCACGCCAGAGGCGAGAGGTTTCCAGCACGTTTGCCTTGTCAATGCTTACCACATTGCAGCGACGCTTGCGTGCCGTTTCAAACGCCACGCGTGCAATACGCTCGACTTCAACAACGCTGTATGCCTCGGTGTCGTATGCCTCGGGGCCGTATTTGCCCTCGCGGCGGCCACGCTCACCAAAGTAGATGCCGCCCGTCAGCTCACGCACGATCACGAGATCAAAGCCGCGATCAATGATATCAGGGCGCAGTGCACAAGCACCCTTGAGTGCCGGGAAAATGCGCGCGGGGCGCAGGTTGGTGTAAAGTCCCAGTGCTGCACGAAGGCCAAGCAGCGCCTTCTCGGGGCGGATGTTTCCGGGGAGCGTATCCCATTTCGGGCCGCCCACAGCACCCAGCAGAACGCTGTCGCTCTGCTTACACCCCTCAACCGTTTCGGGGGGCAGAGGCATGCCGCAGGCATCAATGGCACAGCCGCCTGCAAGATAAGATGTAAAATTGAAGGTGTGACCGTATTTTTTGCCGATCTTTTCCAGCACGCGCACCGCGCTATCTACGATCTCGGGGCCGATGCCGTCACCCTTTACAAGTGCAATATTGTAGGTCATTTCCCTGCCTCCTTGTTTACAAGATAGGGCAAAAGTCCCCCGTTTTCAATGATACGGTTGATAAAGGCGGGAAAGGGAGTGGCATGGAATACCTCACCCGTGGTTTCGTTTTTGATGATGCCCTTGTCGGCATCTACGGTTACGGCATCACCCTTTTTGATCCTTGCCGCCGCCTCGGGGCATTCGAGAATGGGAAAGCCGATGTTGATCGCGTTGCGGTAGAAGATACGCGCAAAGCTGGCGGCGATCACGCAGGAAATGCCGCTGGCGCGAATGGCAATGGGTGCATGCTCACGGGAGGAGCCGCAGCCAAAGTTTTCGCCGCCCACCATAATATCGCCCTTCTTTACTTCCTTGACGAAATCAACGTCAATATCCTCCATGCAGTGCTTGGCAAGCTCCTCGGCAGAGGGGGCGTTTAAGTAACGTGCGGGAATGATGACGTCGGTATCAACGTTATCTCCGTATTTAAAAGCTGTTCCTTGATACATGCTTACACCTCCATATCATAGGGCGATGCAATTGCACCTGCCACGGCAGATGCGGCGGCAACCGCGGGAGAAGCAAGGATGACCTCGCTCTTTACGTGCCCCATTCTGCCTACAAAGTTGCGGTTTGTGGTGGCAACGGCACGCTCGCCAGCCGCCATACAGCCCATATGACCGCCAAGGCAGGGCCCACAGGTCGGTGTGGAAACCGCACAGCCTGCCTCGATAAAGATCTGGGTCAGCCCCTCCTTGATCGATTGCAGGTATACCTCCTCGGTTGCGGGAATGACGATGCAACGCACACCCTTCGCAACCTTTTTGCCCTTGAGGATCGCGGCGGCGGCACGCAGGTCACCGATGCGACCGTTGGTACAGGAGCCAATGACGACCTGATCGATCGGCATGCCCTTTACCTCATCCACCGTTTTGGTATTAGAGGGCAGGTGCGGCAGTGCGACCGTCGGCTTTAAGGTGTCAAGGTCAATGATAACCTCGCGCTCATACTCGGCATCGGCATCCGCCTCAAACACGCGCACGGGGCGCGTGAAGCGATCCTTTACATAAGCCATAGTTTGCTCGTCTACGGGGAAAATGCCGTTTTTCGCACCCGCCTCAATTGCCATGTTTGCAATCGAGAAGCGGTCATCCATGGTGAGTGCCGAAACGCCCTCTCCCACAAACTCAAGCGATTTGTAGAGCGCACCGTCAACACCGATCATGCCAATGAGATGTAAAATGACATCCTTGCCGCTGACAAAGGGCTGCAGCTTACCCTTCAGCACGACCTTAATGGCAGAGGGCACCTTAAACCAGTTCTCGCCCGTTGCCATGCCTGCCGCCATATCCGTGGAGCCAACGCCCGTGGAAAATGCGCCGAGCGCGCCATAGGTGCAGGTGTGCGAATCGGCACCGATGATGCAGTCACCGGGGCCTACAATGCCCTTTTCGGGCAGAAGCGCGTGCTCAATGCCAACCGCGCCCACGTCATAAAAGTGCGTAATGTCAAAGCGTTTTGCAAACTCTCTTGCGGTTTTGCACAGCTCCGCGGACTTGATATCCTTGCAGGGCGTGTAGTGATCGAGCACAATGGCGATCTTATCCTTATCAAATACACGGGTAAAGCCCGCCTTGTCAAATACGTCAACCGCGACAGGCGTGGTCACGTCATTGCCGAGCACGATATCAAGCTTTGCCTCAATGAGGTCGCCTGCCTTAACGGCAGAAAGCCCCGCGTGCGCGGCGAGAATTTTTTGTGTCATGGTCATTCCCATGTCAGTTAGCCTCCCTTATCTTTGCCTGCTCGGCAGCGTATTGCATCTTATTGATCGCATTGATATATGCAAGGATACTTGCCTCAATAATATCGGTGGAAAGTCCCTTGCCCGTATAGGTGCGATTGCCTGCGGCAAGACGCACGGTAACGTCACCAAGGGTATCCTTGCCCTCGGAGATCGAATGAATGGTGTAGGTCTTAAAGGTATGCGCCTCGGGATTTACGATCTTATCGATCGCCTTAAAGGAAGCATCGATCGGACCGTCACCAAGGCTTACCTCCTCAAACTTCTCGCCGTCACGCGTGAGGACAACGGTGCTCGTTGAGGTGGTAAAGTTGCTGGTATGCACCACAAAGCGATCCAGCTTAAAGCCTGCATCCTCGGGCATGTCGTAGGTCGTGGTCTTGTGCAAAACGATCGCCTCGATGTCCTCGTCGCTGATCGTCTTTTTCTTGTCGCAAAGGACCTTAAACTCCTCAAAGCAGGAGAGCAGCTCCTCGGCGGAGAGGTGATACCCAAGCTCCTCAAGGCGGCTTTCAAAGGCGTGCTTGCCCGAATGCTTACCAAGCACGAGATTGTTTGCTACAATACCAACCGATTGGGGGGTTAAGATCTCGTAGGTCTGCTTGTTTGCAAGCACACCGTGCTGGTGAATACCCGACTCGTGCAAAAATGCATTCTTGCCAACGATCGGCTTATTGAGGGGTGCATTTTGACCGATGATGTTGTATACGGTCTTGCTGGCGCGCGAGATACGGGTCGTATCAAGGCGCGTGGCTATGCTGTAAAGGTCGGGACGGGTACGCATTGCCATAACGACCTCCTCAAGTGCGGTGTTACCCGCACGCTCGCCAAGGCCGTTTATCGTGCACTCGATCTGCCTTGCCCCTCCGAGCACGCCCGCCAGAGAATTGGCAACCGCCATACCAAGGTCGTTGTGGCAGTGCACCGAAAACTCGGCGCGGCCCGCGTGATCGGTGTGCTGCATCATATATTCGATCAGCGCACGCATCTCACCCGGTGTGGTGTAGCCCACGGTATCGGGCAGGTTGATGACAGTGGCACCGTTTGCAATGGCGGTGTTCACCACCTTTGCAAGAAACTCCCAATCGCTGCGCGTTGCGTCCTCTGCCGAAAACTCAATGTTCGAGCAGTATTTGCGCGCATGTGCAACCATTTGGGCGGTGCGCTCCAGCACCTGCTCGGGTGTCATACGAAGCTTATACTCCATATGCAGCGGCGAGGTGGCAATAAACAGATGTATGCGCGGATCGGCGGCAACCTTTACTGCCTCCCACGCGGTATCAATATCCTTTACCGTGGCGCGCGCAAGCGATGCTACGCTGCAATCCTTTACGGTTTTGGCAATGGTATTAACAGATTCAAAGTCACCCGGCGAGGAGATAGCAAAGCCCGCTTCTATTACGTCAACGCGCATGAGCTCGAGCTGCTTTGCAACCTCGATCTTTTCGGCAAGGTTCATGCTGCAGCCGGGCGATTGCTCGCCGTCGCGCAGGGTGGTATCAAATATTTTAACGCGATCCATAATTTTTCCTCTCATTCGGTCGTAAGTACAGCACCCTTATCGGCAGAGGAAACGAGCTTTGCATAACGTGCAAGATATCCCGTTTTCACCTTCGGCTCGGGCGCGCGCCAAGCGGCGCGGCGTGCGGCAAGCTCCTGGTCGGACACCTGCAATGTCACGCTGCACTCCTTAATGTTGATCGAAATCACATCGCCCTCCCGAACAAGTGCGATGTTGCCGCCTGCAGCGGCCTCAGGGCTCACGTGACCGATAGATGCGCCACGTGTTGCGCCCGAAAAGCGTCCGTCGGTGATCAGTGCTACGCTCTCACCAAGCCCCATGCCGCAAATGGCAGAGGTGGGATTGAGCATCTCACGCATACCGGGACCGCCCTTGGGACCCTCGTAGCGAATGACGACCACGTCGCCTGCAACGATCTTACCCGCGTAGATCGCGGCGATCGCCTCATCCTCGGAATCAAACACACGGGCAGGTCCCTCATGCACCATCATTTCGGGGGCAACAGCCGCCTGCTTCACCACGCATCCGTCGGGCGCAAGGTTGCCCTTGAGAACAGCAATACCGCCGTTTTCGGAATAGGGGTTCTCGATGGGGCGAATGATCTCGGGGTCACGGTTGGTAACGCCCACAAGGTTTTCCCCAAGTGTTTTGCCTGTTACCGTCATGACGGTAGTATCAAGCAGATCCTTTTTGGTGAGCTCCTTCATCACAGCCCACACGCCGCCTGCGCGGTCAAGATCCTCCATGTAGGTGTTGCCTGCCGGTGCAAGGTGACAAAGATTGGGGGTTCTTTTGCTGATCTCATTAGACATATCCAGGCTGATCTCCACGCCTGCCTCATGTGCAATGGCAGGCAGGTGCAGCATGGTATTGGTGGAGCAGCCAAGTGCCATGTCCACCGTTTCGGCGTTGTGGAACGCCGCCTCGGTCATGATGTCGCGGGGACGAATATTTTTCTCGATCAGCTCCATGATCTTCATGCCCGCGTGCTTTGCAAGGCGGATACGCGCCGAAAGGGGGGCAGGTACCGTACCGTTGCCCGAAAGCGCCATACCGATCGCCTCGGTTAAGCAGTTCATCGAATTGGCAGTGTACATGCCCGAGCAAGAGCCACAGCTGGGGCAGGCGTTTTCGGTGTAGTCCTTGACCTGCTCCTCATCGATCGTGCCTGCCTTGTATGCACCCACTGCCTCAAACATGTGGCTAAGGCAGGTGCGTGTGCCGTCCTTTAGGTGTCCTGCCAGCATCGGGCCGCCGGAGCAGAAGATCGTGGGGATATTGAGTCGCGCCGCCGCCATAAGAAGACCGGGTACGTTTTTATCGCAGTTGGGGATCATCACAAGGCCGTCAAACTGATGCGCCATGACCATTGCCTCAGTAGAATCGGCAATCAGGTCGCGCGTGACGAGCGAATATTTCATACCAACGTGTCCCATGGCAATACCGTCACAAACGGCAATGGCGGGGAACATGATGGGCGTGCCGCCTGCGGCGCGCACGCCTGCCTTGACCGCCTCGGCGATCTTGTCAAGGTGCATGTGCCCGGGCACGATCTCGTTGTGAGAGCATACCACGCCGACAAGCGGACGGGAAAGCTCCTCGTCGGTGTAACCGAGCGCATACAAAAGACTGCGGTTCGGGGTGCGTTCAACGCCTTTTTTGATCTGATCGGAATACATATCATATACCTCCGTGAGGATGAATTTAGTGAAAATCAGATTTTCTCTTGCAATACCGCTTTATCAAACGATATTGAAACAAAAAGCCTGCCTGTAAAATTTATGTGAGAGCCTCACCTTACGGCTCCGCGCAAAATCACGCGGAGCCGTAAAACGCACTATACGCAAAAGAGATTTGGCTTAATTAGATGCCGTATCCAAGTCGTTATCATTCTTCCACAGCATCTGCTCACGCAACTCCTTGCCAACAATCTCCATCTGGTGCTTTGCAAGCTGTGCGCGCTTGGAGTTGAAGAAGCATCTGCCGTTCTTGTTCTCGGCGATCCACTTGCCGGCAAACGTGCCGTCCTGGATATCGGAGAGCACTGCCTTCATGTTAGCCTTGGTCTGCTCGTAGGGCAGTACGCGAGGACCGGATACATACTCGCCGAACTCTGCGGTATCAGAGATCGAGTAGTTCATTGCAGCAACACCGCCCTTGTTGATCAGGTCGATGATGAGCTTCATCTCATGAATACATTCAAAGTAAGCGTTTTCGGGCTTGTAGCCTGCCTCAACGAGGGTCTCAAAGCCGCAGCGCATAAGGTCAACCACGCCGCCGCAGAGCACTGCCTGCTCACCGAACAGGTCGGTTTCGGTTTCCTCGTTCATTGTGGTTTCAAGAATACCTGCGCGCGCACCGCCGATGCCTGCGATGTATGCAAGTGCGATATCGTAAGCCTTGCCGGTGGCGTTTTGCTCAACGGCTACCAGGCAGGGCACGCCCTTGCCTGCAAGGTACTGACCGCGCACGGTGTGACCGGGGCCCTTGGGTGCTGCCATGAATACGTCAACGTCAGCAGGGGGAACGATCTGCTTGTAGCGGATGTTAAAGCCGTGTGCAAAGGCAAGTGCCTTGCCGGCGGTGAGGTTGGGAGCAATGTCCTTTTTGTACATATCGCCCTGTGCCTCATCGTTGATCAGGATCATGATGATATCAGCCTTCTTGGTAGCCTCAGCTACGGTGTAAACCTCAAAACCGTCCTTTTCTGCAACGGGCCAGGATTTGCCGCCCTGGCGCAGACCGATGATGACGTTGCAACCGGAGTCGCGAAGGTTTAAAGCATGTGCGTGACCCTGCGAGCCGTAGCCTACGATCGCAATGGTCTTACCGTTCAGTTTATTGAGGTCACAATCCTTTTCATAATACATTTTTGCCATAATCAAATTCTCCTTTTTCTTTGGTTTCGTCTTTTATTGTTTCTTGTCCTCTCTCAAGGGCAATAACGCCGGTTCTCACGAGCTCGAGTATCTCATACTCGCGCAGCAGCTTTTCCATGGCATCGGTTTTGGATTCCGCACCGATGACGGATAGCGTAATGGAATTGATCGCCACGTCAATGATATTGGCGCGGAAGATATTTGCAATGCCGATGATTTCGTTTCTCACCGCACTGTCGGGTGTGCGCACCTTGTAAAGCACCAGCTCACGGCGAATGGAGGTTTCCTGCGTGAGGAGCTTTACCGAGTGCACGGGCACAAGCTTGCGCAACTGATTGGCAAGCAGATTGACCTGATCGTCATCCGCCATGACCTCAATGGTAATGCGTGAGGTTTCTACGTGCTCTGTGGCACCCACGGCGAGTGATTCGATGTTGTAGCCCTTACGGGAGAACAGACGGGAGATCTGCGATAGCACGCCCGACTCGTTATCCACAAGTATGGCAAGCGTTTGTCTTTTGATTTCTGCTGTCATATCTCTTCCCCCTCTCAGCTCAGCAAAAAGTCGGTAATATGAGAGCCGCCGCCAACCATGGGGCGCACCTTCTCATCCATATCAATGGCACAGTCGATCACGTAGCCGTGACCGCACGCCTTCGCTTCCTCGATCGCCGCCTCAAGCTCCGTTACGTTCGTAACGTGTGCACCTCCAAGCCCGTATGCCTTGGCAAGTGCCACAAAGTCGGGACCGCGCTGCGTAAGCGTTGTTTCGGAATAGCGCTTGTCGTAAATAAGCGTTTGCCATTGGCGCACCATACCGAGCGTTTTATTGTTAAACACAAAGGTGATGATCGGCACACCGTAATTTTGCACCGTAGCAAGCTCGTTGCAATTCATACGGAAGCTGCCATCACCCGTGATGTGGATCACCGCCTTGTCGGGATTTCCGATCTTGGCACCGATCGCGGCACCAAGACCAAAGCCCATGGTACCAAAGCCACCGGAGGTGAGAAGCTGACCGGGATAATCAAAGCGGAAATGCTGGATCGACCACATTTGGTGCTGCCCCACGTCAGTGGATACCACGGTGTTCTCCGGCAGCATTTTTGCAATGGCCGAGAGGATCTGCTTGGGCGTTAGGGTATCGTCGGTATCGTCATACTCGGTTTCGGTCTTAAAGGAAAATACGTACTTTTTCCAATCGCTGTGATCGGCAGGCGCAACCATTTCGCAAAGCTGTGCCAGCACGCGCTTGGCATCACCCACAATATGATGATCGGTACGCACGTTTTTGTTGATCTCGGCGCGGTCAATGTCGATATGCACGATCTTTGCCTGCTTTGCAAAGGTTTTGGGGGCGAGTGCCACACGGTCGGAGAAGCGGCAACCAACGGAAATAAGAAGGTCACACGCATCGCACGCCATGTTTGATGCCTGCGTGCCGTGCATGCCGATCATGCCCGTGGCAAGCGGATTTCTGCCGCAAATGCCGCCCGCACCCATTAAGGTAATGGCAACAGGTGCATCGATCTTCTCAGCAAAGGCAAGAAACTCTTTGTCTGCTCTGCCGCGCACAACGCCGCCACCGCAGATCAGCAAGGGCTTTTTGGAGCCTTTGATCATATCCGCCAAAATCTCAAGATCCTTTACGTCTACCTCAGGTGCCTTAAAATCCTGCGAGGAGCGACGCATCATGGCACCGAGCCTACCCCTTGTATAATGCTGATCAACGGGCAATGGCGAAAACTCGCCCTTCTCGCCCGTAGCATTTTTGAGAATATCGATAAACACAGGGCCCGGTCTGCCGCTTTTTGCAATGGCAAAGGCGGCGCGCACGGTATCGGCAAGCTCATCCACGCTGCTCACAATATAATTGCACTTGGTAATGGGCATGGTAATACCCGTAATATCCACCTCTTGGAAGGAATCCTTACCAATGAGGTTGCGTGCTACGTTACAGGAAATAAATACCACAGGGGAGCTATCCATATATGCAGTAGCAATACCAGTCGTAAGATTGGTCGCGCCGGGGCCCGAGGTTGCAAAGCAAACACCCACCTTGCCCGTGCTGCGCGCATAGCCGTCAGCCGCGTGTGCCGCGCCCTGCTCGTGTGCGGTCAGCACGTGATTGATCTTGCCTTGGTAGCGATACAGTGCATCATAAACGTTTAGGATCGTGCCGCCCGGATACCCAAAAACGGTATCAACCTCTTGCTCAAGCAAGCATTCCATAAGGATTTGTGCACCCGTCATTTTCATCATCTTGCCCTCCTTTGGGAAAATAAAAGCCCTACGCTCTGAAAGTTCAGACCGTAAGGCTTGCATTTCTAAAATCTTAACACTTTCTCTCCTCGGTCGGTATCATTTTCGTTCCCCCCGGAACCGCCCACCGTTTTAAGAAAATGCCTCGGTTTTGCAAAGCATGGCGCAACTTTCAGCACTATTCCAGCAATCAGCCTTGACAAGGACAGATAGGCGTAGAATAGTGCATATAATGGCTACGCTGATCATAGAAGCGATAGAAGCCATATTGCACCTCACGTTACAAATAAAATAATATGTTGCTATTATAGCACGGCTTATAAATGATGTCAATACCCCAAAAACGCTTTTCGTTACAAGCAACAACAAAAAGATTTTTGAAATCATTGTTTTGTGCAATTTGAACACAAAACGACAGTTTTCGTGCCTTGAGCCGCAAAAAAATGCGCATAAAAATACACTTTTTATGCGCATTACCTAACGCGCGCGTGCGCGCTAATTATTAGGAAGATAAAATACACGGCAAGCACTGCGTGAAAGACTATCCATTTCCCTAAAAAAATATCTAAATAAATTTGTAAAAAGGTCTTGACTTTAGCGTGATAAAGTGCTAAAATGTGTAGGTATTCATGAATTGGGAGATTTTTACTATGCTTAATCTGAAAAACGAATCCCTTGATCGCTTGTTTGCCGCGATCCTCCGGCTTGAAACCACAGAGGAATGCTATAAATTCTTTGAGGATGTTTGCACCGTAAAGGAGATCCGCGAAATCGCGCAGCGCCTTGATGTTGCGCTCTACCTTTCGCAGGGCAAAAATTATCAGGAGATCTCCACCAAAACGGGAGCAAGCACCGCAACGATCAGCCGCGTAAACAAATGCCTCAATTACGGCAGCGGCGGATATAGTGAAATGCTGAAAAAGCTAACTGAGGAGCGTGACGTGAAATGAGCACCGTACAAAACGTTTTACAGGGGGACGAGCGCGCCGCGCTTGCCCTGCGTGCGCTGTATCGCGATCACGGCTACACGCAATATAAAATGAACAAATTTGAGGAATATGACCTTTACGTAAGGAACAAGGACTTCCTCATTTCCGACAACGTGATCACCTTCACCGATACCAGCGGCAAGCTGCTTGCCCTCAAGCCCGACGTGACCCTCTCGATCGTAAAAAACAGCGGCCGTGGGGGCGGCGTGGAAAAGGTATATTACCAAGAAAACGTTTACCGCGTTTCGGGCAGGACACATGCCTTTCGTGAGATCATGCAGGTGGGGCTTGAATGCATCGGAGATATCGATGCCTACTGCCTTTTCGAGGTGCTGACGTTGGCTGCCAAAAGCCTTTTGGCAATTTCAGGAGATGCGGTGCTTGACGTATCGCACCTCGGCATTGTTTCCGCCGTGCTTGACGGGCTTGGTGTTGGCGATGCCGTGCGTGGAGAGCTTCTCCAATGCATCGGAGAGAAAAACCTGCACGAGCTCACCGCCATTGCCACCGCCAACGGGGTCACACCCGAGGGACTTGCCGCGCTAACGGCACTGGTTACCTCCTACGGCAGACCCCGTGAGGTGCTCATGGCACTGTTGCCGCTTATCAAGAACACTGTTCCGCAAGAGATGCTGACAAGCTTCACGGCACTTCTCACCGCCCTTGAAAAATCACCTGCCGGCGATATCGTGCGCCTTGATTTTTCTGTTGTAGGCGACATCGGTTACTACAACGGAATTGTATTTAAGGGCTTTGTTGCAGGTGTGCCAGAGGGGCTTTTGTCGGGCGGCGAATATAACGGCTTGATGCGCAAAATGGGCAAAAGCGAGAATGCCATTGGCTTTGCGGTATATCTTGATGCACTGGAACGCCTGCTTGATAACGGCGATGATTATGACGTCGATACCGTCATTCTTTACGACAGTGCAGCAGACCTCACCCTGCTCGGTGAAGCGGTAGAAACACTTACCAAAGCGGGCAAGACCGCCTTGGCGCGCCGCAGCGTACCCGAAAAGCTACGCTATCAAAGGCTTTTAAAATTTGACAGTAAGGAGGGGAAGCTTCTTGAAGCAAATGCTTAACGTTGCACTGCCTAAGGGCAGACTTGGCGAAAAGGTTTATGATATGTTTGAGAAAGCAGGCTTTCCCTGCCCCTCGATCAAGGAGGATAACAGACGCCTGATCTTCGAAAACGAGGATCTGGGGCTCCGCTTTTTCTGGGCAAAGCCCTCTGACGTGCCGATCTACGTAGAAAGAGGTGTTGCGGATATCGGTGTGGCGGGCAAGGATATACTCCTCGAATACCTCCCCGATGTTTACGAGCTACTTGACCTTAACCTTGGCAAATGCCGCATGGCGGTGGCAGCACCGAAGGATTTTCGCGATGATCCGCGTCACACGCTGCGCGTTGCCACGAAATTTTCGCGCATTGCCAAAAACTATTATGATGCGCAAGGACGCGATATCGATATCATCCATTTAAACGGCAGCATTGAGATCGCCCCCATTATCGGGCTTTCTGACGTGATCGTGGATATTGTGGAAACCGGTACGACCTTAAAGGAAAACAACCTTGAGGTCTTTGCCACCGTGGTGCCGATCAGCGCACGTCTGATCGCCAACAAGGCGGGCTTTAAATTTAAAAACGAAACCATTGAAAAGATCGTGCGTGGGATCGCCGCGCAGGTGGAGATGAGAAAATGATTAAAATTATGAAATATCAAGGGGTACCAAGCAATGAGATCTTCTCGCGCGTTGTACCCGAGGTAAACGTAGCGGATATCGTAGCCGATATCATTGCAAACGTGCGCCAAAACGGTGACAAGGCACTCTTTGCCTACACCGAAAAGTTTGACAAGGCGCGCCTTGAAACCCTTGCCGTTACCCCTGAGGAGCGTGCCGAGGCACTTACCAAGGTCGACCCTGCCTTTCTTGACGTGCTGCGCCGTGCGGCGGCAAACATTCGCCGCTTTCACGAGCGTCAGGTCAGAAACAGCTTCATTCTCAACGAGGAAAACGGCATTGTAGTGGGGCAAAAGATCATTCCCATTGACCGTGCGGGGCTTTATGTGCCCGGCGGCACGGCGGCTTACCCCTCTACGGTTTTAATGGACTCGATCCCCGCAAAGATCGCGGGCTGCCGCGAGGTGGTTATGGTCACGCCCCCCTCGCCTGACGGCAAGATCAACCCCGTAATTCTCGCTGCCGCTGAGGTGGCAGGCATTGACCGCATCTTTAAGGTGGGCGGCGCGCAGGCGATCGCCGCACTTGCCTACGGCACGGAAAGCGTGCCGCGCGTGGATAAGATCGTGGGCCCCGGCAACGCCTTTGTTGCCGAAGCAAAAAAGCAGGTTTTCGGCACCGTTTCCATTGATATGATCGCGGGGCCGAGTGAGATCCTGATCGTAGCGGACAAGACTGCCAATCCCGCGTTTGTGGCGGCAGATCTGCTCTCGCAAGCCGAGCACGACAAGCTCGCTTCTGCCGTGCTGATCACCGACAGTGCCACGCTCGCCGCGGCGGTGAGTGAGGAGCTTGAGCGCCAGATCCCGCAGCTCTCTCGCGCCGAGATCGCGCGCGCCTCCATTGATAAAAACGGCAAGATCATTGTGGTAGAGGACCTTTCGGTTGCCCTTGACGTGGCAAACGAGCTTGCCCCCGAGCACCTTGAGCTGGCAGTTGACAATCCCTTTGACTACCTTGACGGCATCCGTCACGCAGGCTCGATCTTCATGGGTAAATATTGCCCCGAAGCACTCGGTGACTATTTTGCAGGCCCCAATCACACTCTCCCGACGGGCGGCACGGCACGCTTCTCAAACCCCTTGTCGGTTGACGATTTTGTAAAGAAAACGCAATATACCTATTACACCAAGGAGGCATTCTCTCGCGTGGCACGCGATGTTGCCTACTTTGCCGAGCAGGAGGGACTTGGCGCGCACGCCAAAAGTGCCACCGTTCGCCTTGAGGAGTTATCATGAGTAGATTTTTTACGAATAAGCACAGCACCCTTACCCCTTACACACCGGGTGAGCAGCCGCGTGATAAAAAATACATTAAGCTAAACACCAACGAATCTCCCTTCCCCCCCTCACCGTGTGCCATACAGGCGGCAAGCGAGGCAGCGAAAAATTTACAGCTTTACCCTGACCCCACCTACAAAGCACTGCATGAGGAAATTGCCGCTTATCACGGGCTTACCCCTGAGGAGGTGCTGGTGACAAACGGCTCGGACGAGATCCTGAACTTTGCGTTTATGGCTTTTTGCGACAAGGAGCATCCTGCCGCATTCCCCAATATCACCTATGGCTTTTACAGCGTGTTTGCCACACTCAATCACGTGCCCTATACCGAAATACCGCTAAAGCCCGACTTTACGGTAGAGCCTCTGGATTACAAGAGCACCGCCGACACCCTTTTCCTTGCCAATCCCAATGCCCCAACGGGCCTTGCACTCACGGTAAGCGAGATTGAGGAAATCATTAAAAGTAACCCTAACCGCGTAGTGGTGGTCGATGAAGCGTATATCGATTTCGGCGGTGAAACCGTTGCACCGCTTGTGCGTAAATACGACAATCTGCTTGTCACGCGCACCTTCTCCAAATCTCGCTCCATGGCGGGCGCACGACTTGGATACGGCATTGGCTGTAAGGCACTCATCAGCGATCTTAACACAGTGAAATACTCCACCAATCCCTATAACGTGAACAGCATGTCGGCGGCGGCAGGGCTTGGTGTGATGAAGGATGAGGCATACACAGAAAAAAATTGCCGTGCCATTATCGAGGCAAGAGAATACGCCAAAGCCGAGCTGAAGGCACTTGGCTTTGAAATGACCGATTCCCTGGGCAACTTCCTGTTTGTACGCCACCCCAAAATAAAGGGCGCAAAGATTTACAAGGCACTGCGTAAGCGCGGCATTTTAGTTCGCCACTTTAACAGCATCCTCATTTCGGAATACAACCGTATCACCGTTGGCACAATGGCAGAAATGCAGGCATTGACAGATGCGCTCGCCGACATTGTAAAGGAGTAAAAAATGAGCACAGTAACAATCAACAGAAAAACGGCGGAAACCGATATTTCCCTCTCCCTCTCGCGCGGCACAGGTGCCGCTAAGATCGACACGGGCTGCGGCTTTCTTGATCATATGTTAACACTCCTTGCCCGTCACAGCGGGCTTGATCTCACCGTTACCTGCAAGGGTGATCTGGCGGTAGATGCACACCACACCACTGAGGATGTGGGCATCTGCTTAGGCCTTGCCATAGCCGAGCTCGCGGGGGATAAGAAGGGGCTTTCCCGATACGGTAGCATGATCTTACCCATGGATGAGGCACTGATCCTCACCGCCCTTGACCTCTCGGGACGTGCCACCCTTTGCTTTGAGGCAAGCATTCCCACCCCCACCGTCGGCACGTTTGATACTGAGCTGGTAGAGGAGTTTTGGCTTGCATTTGTCCGTGAAGCGCGCGTAACACTTCACATCAAGCAGCTTTCGGGTAGCAATTCCCACCACATTATTGAGGGGATCTTTAAGTCGGTAGCACATAGCCTGAAGGCGGCACTTACCCAAAACGAGGCACTTGGCGGCACCGTGCTTTCCACGAAAGAGGTTCTTTAATGGTTGCAATTATTGACTACGGCGTGGGAAATCTGTTTTCCCTCAAAAGCTCTCTTGCGGCGATCGGTGCCACGGCTACCGTGACCGCCGACCGTGACGTCATCAGAGCCGCCGACCGCGTGATTTTACCGGGCGTTGGTGCCTTTGGCGATGCGGCAGAAAAGCTCCGCGCCACAGGCCTTGCCGATGTCGTCACAGAGGTGGCAAAAAGCGGCAAGCCCATTATGGGGATCTGCCTTGGCATGCAGCTTTTGCTTGAAAAAAGCTTTGAGTACGGCGAGCACGAGGGGCTGGGCTTGATCGAAGGCGAGATCCGCCCGATCGCAGAGGTCATCCCCAGAGAGCTGAAAATTCCGCATATCGGCTGGAATGCACTGCACTTTTGCGGCAATAAGCATCCGCTTTTCAAATACCTAAATGAGGGAGATTGCGTGTACTTTGTGCACTCCTATTACGGCGCAAGGTGCGAGGGGGCGGTCATTGCCACAGCAGAATACGGTGCCGCGCTTACCGCGGCGGTGGCAAAGGGCAACGTTATGGGCTGTCAATTCCACCCCGAAAAAAGCGGCAATGCGGGGCTTGCGATCCTGCGCGCCTTTTGTGAAATGGAGGGTACGGTATGCTGATTTTCCCCGCGATCGATCTTTATGAAGGAAAGGCGGTTCGCCTTTACAAGGGTGATTACAACCAAATGACGGTATATCACGCCGACCCCGTGGCGGTAGCGCGCGATTTTCTGGCGGCGGGTGCCACACATATACATCTTGTTGATCTTGAGGGTGCGCGCGACGGTGATACCCCCAATCTTGCTACCGTTTGCTCTATCAAACAGGAATGCGGACTTTTTTGCGAGATCGGCGGCGGTGTGCGCAGCATGGCGGTGGTTGACCGCTATATCAAAGCAGGGCTTGACCGCGTCATTCTTGGCACGGCGGCGGTATCCGATCCCGACTTCCTTAGGGCGGCAATCGCCAAATACGGCGATAAGATCGCCGTTGGCGTGGATATCAAGGATGGCTTTGTGGCAGTGAAGGGCTGGACTGAAAAATCCGAGCTCAACGCCCTCGATTTTTGCGAAAAGCTACAGGAATGGGGTGTGAAAACCCTGATTTGCACCGACATTTCACGCGACGGCGCGATGAAGGGTGCCAACCATGCGCTCTACCGTGAGCTATCAGACCGCTTTGGCATGCAGATCGTTGCCTCGGGTGGCGTATCCTCCATGGAGGACGTTGAAAAGCTTGCCGCCATGGAGCTGTACGGTGCCATTGTCGGCAAAGCATATTACACGGGCGCAATATCCCTCAAACAGGCAATAGAGGTGGCAAAGGCATGATTACAAAGCGTATTATTCCCTGCCTTGACGTAAAAAACGGACGCGTGGTCAAGGGCGTGAATTTCGAGGGACTTTCCGATGTTTCCTCTCCCGTGGAGCTTGCACGCTATTACAGCGAAAACGGGGCTGACGAGCTGGTTTTTTACGATATTACAGCCTCGGCGGAGGGGCGCGAGCTCTTTACCGACATTTTAACCGAGGTCGCAAGCAAGATCTTTATTCCCTTAACCGTTGGCGGTGGCATCAATACACTTGCCGACTTTGACCGCGTGCTCAAATGCGGTGCGGATAAGGTAAGCGTCAATTCGGGTGCCATTCGCAACCCCGCACTCATCGGCGAGGCGGCGAAACGCTACGGCGACCAGTGCGTGGTGATCTCGGCTGACGTGAAGCGTGTAGACGGTGTGTTTCGCGTATTTGCCAAGGGCGGCAGAGAAAACACCGGCATGGAGGCGATCTCCTGGATCCGCCACTGTGTAGATATGGGAGCCGGCGAGGTCGTGCTCAACTCCATTGACACAGACGGCGTAAAGCGCGGCTTTGACCTCGAAATGCTTGCCGCCGTATGCAATGCCGTAAAGGTACCCGTGATCGCCTCGGGCGGTGCCGGTAAAATTGAGGATTTCATTACGCTCTTCCACACCCTGCCCGGGGTGGATGCGGGGCTTGCCGCCTCGATCTTCCATTTTGGCGAGGTAAAGATCAGCGATCTTAAAGAGGAAATGAAAAAAGCGGGCATCCCCGCAAGATTGGTATAAGAAAGGTTATCTATCACATGATCACACCCAATTTCAGTATTGATGAGCTTAAATTTGACGAAAAGGGGCTTATCCCCGCTATTGTGGTAAACGCCGTGACAAAAAAGGTGCTTACCCTTGCCTACATGAACCGTGAAAGCCTCGGCATTTCACTTGAAAAGGAGTTGACCTGCTTCTTTAGCCGCAGCCGCGGGGAGCTTTGGCTCAAGGGCGAAACAAGCGGCAACCTGCAGCACATCGTTTCGATCACAGCTGACTGCGATAAGGATGCGCTTGTTGTAATGGTTGAGCCTGACGGCCCCGCCTGCCACCTTGGCACGGAAAGCTGCTTTACCGCGCGCCTGGGTGAAAGCGAGGCGCGGCATGAATTTTCCTTTGCCGGGTTAATGGAGCTGATCCGCGGCAGAAAGACCGACAAAAAGGAGGGCTCTTACACCACGTATCTTTTTGAAAAGGGTCTTGACAAGATCCTCAAAAAGATCGGCGAGGAATGCACCGAGGTCATTATCGCCGCTAAGGCAGAGGACCGCGCCGAAACGATCTACGAGATCTCCGATCTTGTATATCACGTTATGGTACTGATGATCGAGCAGGGCATCAGCCTTGAGGATATCCACCGCGAGCTTGCCTCTCGTCACGTGATCGACCACAAGGTAAAGCAGGAAAAGATGACGAAATAATCTTAAATCATAACCACCCGTCAAACGGGTGGTTTGCACTAGGGCTAAAAGCCCAATAGTACCGGCCAGCGGCTCAAGCCGCTGGCTTTCGTATACTCAAGCCTATTGCCTTTGCCACCTTTGCCGCCCTTGAAAGGGCGCTCG
>JAFVOQ010000074.1 GCA_017505785.1 Clostridia bacterium | reverse complement strand
TCCACTCTTTTTTGATTGGGAATATCAACACCTGCAATACGAGCCATAGTTATTTACCTCTTTCTTCAGTGTGGGGATTAGCCCTGTCTCTGCTTGTGCTTAGGATTCTCGCAGATGACCATTACATGGCCCTTTCTTTTGATAATCTTGCACTTTTCGCAGATTTTTTTAACGGAAGGCTTTACTTTCATTTGTCACACCATTCCTTTCATCTAATTTGTTTGATCCTGTGGATCATTTAGCACGCCAGGTGATGCGTCCCTTTGTGAGGTCGTATACAGACACCTCAATGGTAACACGGTCACCGGGCAGAATTCTGATATAGTTCATACGCAATTTGCCGGAAATGTGCGCGGTCACAATGTGACCGTTCGGCAATTTTACTTTGAAGGTTGCATTGGGCAGTGCCTCAATAACTGTACCCTCAAACTCAATTACATCATCTTTTGCCATGAGTTTTTTCTCCCTGCTTGTCAGTATTTGCGATTATTCACCGATTTCGACTTCGGTCAAATTTACCACACCGTCAGGCGTTAGAGCCACGGTATTTTCATAATGTGCGGAAAGTGATCCGTCAACGGTCTTTACTGTCCAACCGTCGGATAGCTCTCTAACCTCAAAAGATCCTTGATTGATCATCGGTTCAATGGCGATCACCAGCCCCTCGCAAAGGCGCGGTCCGCGCCCCGGTGTGCCGTAATTCGGCACGTCAGGCGACTCGTGCACCTCTCGTCCTACACCGTGCCCCACATAGCGGCGCACAGCGCTGAAGCCAAAGCGGCTCACGTAAGTGTCGATCGCATAGCCGATATCACCAATACGGTTGCCGACCTTTACAGCCGACATTCCCTCATAAAAGCTTTGTTTTGTGACGGCAATCAGCTTTGCCGCCTCCTCGCTGACACGCCCGACCGGAAAGGTACGTGCGCTATCTCCGTGAAAGCCTTTATAAAAAGCGCCTACGTCGATCTTCACGATGTCGCCCTCCTGCAAAATGCGATGCTCGGAGGGAATGCCGTGAATGACCTCATCATTGATGCTGATGCAAGCCGATCCGGGAAAGCCGTAAAGCCCTAAGAACGAGGGCTTTGCACCCCTTTCCTCGATATGCTGACGAATCAGCGTATCGAGGTACTTGGTGCTCACACCTTCACGGATATGGTCGCGTGCTACGATCAGGGCCTCGCCCGTGATCCTGCCCGCCTCTCGCATCGCTTTGATCTGCTGAGAATTTTTGATTTGGATCATACCGAGAATTGAGAAAGCGCTTCAAATACGAGGCGCGTGGTGTCGGCTATCTCCTCTTGTCCCTGAACCGTCAGTAGCAAGCCCTTAGCCTCATAAAATGCTTTAAGCGGCTCGGTTTGCGTGTGATAGGTTTGAAGACGCTTGATAACCGTTTCGGGAGCATCATCCACGCGAACGTAGGTCTCTGCTCCGCATTTGTCGCAAACACCTTCTACTTTAGAAGGATTGAAAGCTACATGGTAGGATGCGCCGCAAGTGCATACGCGACGTCCCGACATGCGTTCTACGATTTTTTCGTCTGCTACCTCAATGGAGAGGACAGCATCGATCTTAACACCCATAGCGTCAAGAGCCTCGGCTTGCGGGATCGAGCGCGGGAAGCCGTCAAGAATAAAACCGTTCTTGCAGGCATCGGATGTTAAATACTCCTTGATAATACCGATCACAATCTCATCGGGAACCAGCTTGCCGTCATCAATATAGGTCTTTGCCGTATTACCGAGCGCAGTGCCTGCCTTGATTGCAGCACGCAAAATATCACCTGTAGAGATTGCGGGAATACCCCATTTTTCTGAAATTCTTTCAGACTGTGTGCCCTTTCCGGCACCGGGAGCCCCCATCAGAATTAAATTCATAGATTCCTCCGTAATTTCGGATCTGTCGATCAACCAAGGAAGCCCTTGCTTGCGCGCAGGCTAAGCTGTGCTTCAAGATCACGCACGGTTTCCAGTGCAACACCAACCACGATCAGCAAGGAAGAACCGCCAAACGTGAGAATGCTAAGATCAGGCAGCTTTTGTGCAAGAGTGGGGTTCAAGGTGCTGATCGCCGTTGTTACAACGGTAACCAGCATAGGAAGACCAGCCACGATGCAAAGGAAAAACGCACCGATCAGCGTTACACGCTTCAGGATCTTTTGGATGTACTGAACCGTGGGACGGCCGGGACGCATACCGCGAACGGAACCGCCGTTAGCCGCAATGTTGTTCGCTACCTCAACGGGATTGAACGAGATCATCACATAGAAGTAGGAGAACGCGATGATAAGAAGCAGGTACAAAACAAGGTAAGGCCAAGCTGTAGGAGAAAGGAAGCTCTCTACAAAGCTCACAAAGCCCTTCCATTTACCCTGGGGAATAAATGCCACTATGGTCGCGGGAATCGACACGATAGAGCTTGCGAAGATGATCGGCATAACGCCGGTCATATTCAGCTTAATAGGCAGGTTGGTTGCCTGACCGCCATACATTTTGCGACCGACAACGCGCTTTGCATACTGGATCGGAATGCGGCGTTCGGAGTTGGTTACCCAAACCACAAAGCCAATGGTTGCAACAACCACCGCAAGAACTGCGAGGGTGATTGCAGCACCGATCAAAATCGAAACAGGCTTGCTGCTCACATAGCTGTTCATAATGATGCCGTCCCACATGGAAATTACCATACCGGGAAGTGTGGAAACAATATTTGCGAACAGAATGATCGAAATACCGTTACCGATGCCCTTTTCATTGATCAGCTCTGCCAGCCACATCACAAGTGCAGCACCTGCGCAGAACGATGCATTGATAACGAACATTGCAAACACATCACTCTTCACAAGCCAACCTTGGGTCTTAAGAAGCATACTGTAGCCATAGCTTGTAACAAGTGCAAGTGCAATCGTTACGTAACGCGTAAGAGCCGCAATCTTCTTTTGACCGTTTGCGCCGTCCTTTGCCCAACGCTCAAGAGCAGGGATCGCAATCGTGAGAAGCTGAATTACGATCGATGCCGTGATATACGGGCTGACGGAAAGAGCGAACAGCGTTGCATACTGCATAGCGCCACCCGACAAAATGCTCATCAGACCGAGCACGGAGGAGCCGTAAAGGCTCTCAAACGATGTGGAGATATTAGCGCTGACATAGGGGACACAAATACAAGCACCAAGGCGATAAAGGAGGACGATAAACAATGTGAAGAGCATCTTTTTTTGGAGTTCCGGAGTCTTCCACGCGTTCTTTAACGTCTTAAACATCCTTATGCCACCTCGATCTTTCCACCTGCTGCTTCAATCTTTTCTTTCGCGGTTGCGGAAAAGACGGATGCTTTAACGGTTAATTTCTTGGTGAGCTCACCGCTACCGAGAACCTTGAGACCGTCGTTTGCCTTGCGTACGATTTTCTTCGCAAGCAAAGCGTCAAGATCAACTACTGCACCATCCTCAAATACGTTGAGAGCCTCAACGTTTACAATGGCATAAACCTTAGCGAATCTCGCGTTGTTGAAGCCACGCTTGGGAAGCTTGCGGTAAAGGGGAAGCTGACCGCCCTCAAAGCCGGGACGTACACCGCCGCCGGAACGGGCGTTTTGACCCTTATGACCCTTGCCTGCAGTCTTGCCGTTACCGGAGCCTGCACCGCGGCCCTTGCGCCAAGCAGCCTTAGCGGAACCTTCAGCGGGTTTAAGTTCATGAAGTTTCATCTCTCTTACCTCCTTTAAGCGTTTTCTACCTTAACAAGGTGGGAGATAACCTTAACCTTGCCGGCAAGAGTGGCGTTATCCTCATGGATGATGAAATCGCCGATCTTATTCAGCCCCAAAGACTTGGCAGTTGCCTTCTGCTGAGGCTTTGCACCAATGGTGCTCTTTACGAGAGTTACTTTTTTCATGGCGAACCCTCCTTAACCCTTGATCTGCGCTACGTCGATGTCGCGAATCTTCGCAACCTCTTGTGCAGTACGCAGAGATTTAAGACCCTCAATGGTTGCCTTAACAACGTTTGCGGGGTTGTTGGAGCGCAAGCACTTTGCACGGATATTCTTGATACCTGCAAGCTCAAGCACGAAACGGACACCGCCGCCTGCGATGATACCGGTACCGGGGGCTGCGGGCTTAAGAAGCACCTTGCCTGCGCCGAACTCACCGATAACCTCGTGAGGGATAGTGGTTCCCTTAAGGGAAACCGTGATCATATTTTTCTTTGCATCCTCAATGCCCTTGCGAATTGCTTCCGGCACCTCGGCTGCCTTACCGAGACCAACACCGATACGACCCTTACCGTCGCCTACTGCCATGATAGCAGCAAAGCGGGCGATACGGCCACCCTTCACGGTCTTGGAAACACGGTTGAGCGCGATAAGCTGCTCCTTAAATTCCTGTTCGCCAGGATTTCTGTTGTAAGCCATGTTATTCCTCCTAAAATTTGCTTAACAAACGCTAAGCAGTGTACAAACCGGACTCAGAACTTCAGGCCGCCCTCGCGAGCGCCTTCAGCCAGTTCCGATACACGTCCGTGATAAAGATAGCCACCACGGTCGAATACGACTTCGGTAATACCCTTTGCGGTTGCACGCTCGGCAATGGTCTTGCCAACTGTGCGAGCCGCTGCTTTATTGCTGCCGATTCCCTCAAACGCCTTTTCAAGGGTAGAAGCGGAAACGAGCGTTACGCCTGCAACGTCATCAATGATCTGCGCGCTGATGTTCGCATTAGAGCGATATACAGCCAAACGCGGACGAGCTGCAGTGCCGGAAATCTTTGCTCTGACTCTCTTATGTCTTTTAAGGCGAGCCTGATTGCTGTCTTTTCTCGATACCATTTTACTCCACTCCTTTCATTATTTACCGGCTTTACCGGCCTTGCGGCGAATGTGTTCATCGCTATACTTAACACCCTTGCCGTGGTAGGGTTCAGGCGGACGCTTGCTGCGGATAACAGCTGCGATCTGACCTACCTCTTGCTTGTTGATACCCTTTACAACGATAGTGTTGGGGTTGGGTACCTCAAAGGTGATGCCGTCGGGCTCGGTAACCTGGAGCGATGCCTGGGGCAGACCCTTTACAAGGGACTGACCAAGGAACAGCTGCAGAGTCTTGCCCTGCTTTACTACCTTGTAGCCTACGCCAACGATCTCAAGGGTCTTGCTGTAGCCCTGGGTTACACCCACGACCATGTTGTTAAGAAGAGCGCGGGTAAGACCGTGCAGGCTTCTTACCTCCTTCTCGTCACTCGGGCGGGTAACGATTGCCTCGTTGCCCTCAACGCTAATGGTGAGTACAGGAGCGAATTTCTCGGAAAGGGTTCCAAGAGGACCTTTTACAGTAACGAGGTTGCCCTCACCCACAGTAACAGTAACACCTGCGGGAATTGCAATGGGCATTCTTCCAATTCTTGACATCTTTTCGTACCTCCTTACCAAACGAAGGCGAGAACTTCGCCGCCGATCTTCATCTCACGAGCCTTTTTATCGGTCATAAGACCCTTCGAGGTGGAAACGATGGCAATACCAAGGCCATTCATTACCTTGGGCATATCCTCGTAGCCTGCGTAAATACGAAGGCCGGGCTTGGATACGCGGCGCAGACCGCGAATAACCTTCTGCTTGCCTGCTGCGTACTTAAGCGTTACGCGGATGGTGCCCTGCTTGCCGTCCTCAATAACCTGGTAGCCCTTTACGTAGCCCTCAGCAACGAGAATGTCGGCAATGGATTTTTTCATGTTGGATGCCGGAATGTCAACAGTAGCATGCTTCGCATCGCTTGCGTTGCGAATGCGTGTGAGCATATCGGCAATAACGTCGGACATTTGCATAGTAATAATCCTCCTTTATGCAAGTACATTTTTTCTTGCTGCCAACCGCTTCGGTTGGCGGCCAATCGGGGGTTAAATCGAACTCCTTACTGAATTTGAAGGTGGGTCTGATTTCCTACCGAATGTTAGGGGTTTTTATTCAGCCGCGCCCGCCCACACGGAGCAGGGCTGCGGATAAATCGGTTTGATTACCAGGATGCCTTCTTTACACCCGGAATCTCGCCCTTGTAAGCGAGGTTACGGAAGCAGATACGGCAGATACCAAACTTACGCATGTAAGAGTGGGGGCGGCCGCAGATCTTGCATCTGGTATAAGCGCGAGTGGAGTATTTCTGCTCCTTCTGCTGCTTGAGAATCATGGATTTCTTTGCCATTTTCTTCTACCTCCCGGATTATTGTGCGAAGGGAGCGCCCATCAGACGGAGCAGCTCTCTTGCCTCTGCATCGGTTTGTGCGGTGGTAACGAAGCAGATGTCCATGCCGCGGATCTTTTCGACCTTGTCGTACTCGATCTCGGGGAAGATCAGCTGCTCTTTGAGACCGAGGGAATAGTTGCCACGGCCGTCAAATGCGTTGGGGTTGATACCCTTAAAGTCACGCACGCGGGGCAGAGCGAAATTAAACAAACGATCCATAAATTCGTACATACGGCTGCCGCGAAGCGTAACCTTTGCACCGATCTTCATGCCCTGACGGAGCTTGAAGTTTGCAACGGACTTCTTTGCAACAGTAGGTACTGCCTTCTGACCTGCAATGATAGTCAGATCATTAATGATGTTGTCGATGACCTTGGAGTTATCCTTGGCATCGCCTGCGCCGATGTTGATCACGATCTTATCAAACTTCGGGATCTGCATCACGCTCGAATACTCGAACTTTTTCATGAGGGCGGGCGCAACCTGCTC
>JAFVOQ010000073.1 GCA_017505785.1 Clostridia bacterium | reverse complement strand
GGCATGGGCCTTGAGCGCCTTGCATGTGTGATGCAGGGTGTGGACAACATGTTTGAGGTAGACTCGATTCGCAAGATCCTCGATACCGTTTGCAAGATCGCGGACAAGACCTACGGTGCCAACAAGGATAACGATATCTCGATCCGCGTTTGCACCGACCATATCAAAAGCGCAATGTTTATGATCGCAGACGGCGTTATTCCCTCCAACGAGGGGCGCGGATACGTGCTGCGCCGTATCATTCGCCGTGCTTGCCGTCACGGCAAGCTGCTTGGAATCAATCATGCCTTCCTTTGCGATCTTTGCCGCGTTGCCATTGGCGAAAACAAGGATGCTTACCCTGAGCTTGCCGAAAAAGAGGCGTATATCCTCAAGGTGATCTCCATGGAGGAGGAACGCTTTGATGCAACCATTGATGCAGGGCTTTCCATTCTTGGCGGATATATGGATGCCGCTAAGAAAAACGGCAAGACCGTGATCGCAGGTGAGGATGTATTTAAGCTTTACGATACCTTCGGTTTCCCACTTGATCTGACCAAGGAGATCCTTGCAGAGAACGGACTTAGTGCCGACGATGAAACCTTTACAAAGCTCATGAAGGAGCAACGCGAGCGCGCACGTGCCGCACGCGGCAATATCAGCGGCTGGGACAACGCCGCCCAAGGCCTGCTCTCCTATCTGCCCCAAACAAGCTTTTGCGGCTACGACAGCATGCAAAATGACGATGCCAAGGTCCTTGCCATTATCGTAGAGGGTGAAAACGGCACCGAGAGCGTGCAGGAGATCAGTGAAGGTGATTGCACCGTTGTGCTTGACAAAACCGTATTTTACGGCGAGGGCGGCGGTCAAACGGGTGATAGCGGTACACTTTCCTGTAAGGATGCTACGCTCCGAGTAAACGACACCAAGAAGACCGACGGCGTATATTTGCACCTGGCTACGGTTACGGGTGGCGTACTCCGTGTAGGCGATACCGTATCGGCACACATTGACGAAGAAAAGCGCCTTGCTACCGCACGCAACCACTCGGTAGCGCATCTGCTGCAAGCAGCATTGCGCGTGGTGCTCGGCAACCACGTTGAGCAAGCCGGGTCACTGGTTGATCCCGATAAATGCCGTTTTGACTTTACACACTTCGCGGCACTTACCGCCGAGGAAATCGCTAAGGTTGAAGCACTTGTAAACACCTATATTTTTGCAGATGCGCCGATCTCGATGACCGAAATGCCGCTTGAGGATGCCAAAAAGCTTGGTGCTACCGCACTCTTTGGCGAGAAATACGGCAAGATCGTGCGTGTGGTACGCATGGGTGAGTACTCGATTGAATTTTGCGGTGGCACGCACCTCACGAACACCGCACGCATCGGTCTTTTCAAGATCACATCCGAGAGCTCGGTCGCTGCCGGCATTCGCCGTATTGAAGCGGTAACGGGCACGGGCGTTCTTTCCCTGCTTACGGCACGTGAAAAACTGATCACGGATACTGCCGATGCACTAAAAGCACAAAACGCACTGGATATTGCAAAGCGCGCACACGCTTTGCAGGATGAATTGCGCGAAATGCACCGAGAGCTTGATGCCCTCAATCAAAAGCTTGCTTCCTCAAAAATTGACGAGGTTCTTGCGAGCTGCATTACGGTAGGCAATTGCCGTTTGGCAACCGCGCGCTTTGACGGCATGCAGGCCGATGTGGCGCGCAGCCTTGCTGACGACATCAAGGCCAATCACGAGGATATCGTTGCTGTACTGGCGATCACCGACGGCGCACGTATCAGCTTCATTGCCGTTGCAGGCAAGGCTGCCGTTGCCTGCGGCGCACACGCAGGCAAGCTGGTTGGTGCGGTTGCGGCTCTTACTGGCGGTAAGGGTGGCGGTCGCCCCGATAACGCCATGGCCGGCGGCAAGGATGCCGCCAAGATCGACGAGGCACTTGCCGCCACAAAGGATATTTTGGCAGGTCAGCTTGGTTGATTTGAACAAATAGAAGAAAGAAAGAGCAGACACAAGATCGTGTCTGCTCTTTCTTCTTTATGAAATAATTGCTTTTCGATTTTAAAATATGCGCTTAATAATCGCCTCTGTTGCGGCGGCCGCGATTACGGAAGATGCTCATAATATTATCAAAATCGTCCTCGGAAATAGAGGAATCCTCGCCCTCGGAATCATATTTCGGCGCGTGAGAAACAACGGGCTCTGCAACAGGTGCGGCGGGCTGTACGGGAGCTACCGGCTGTGCGGGAATCGCAGGCTGTGCAGGTGCTACGGGTGCTTGGGCCACGGGTGCGGGAGCTACCTCAACGGCAGGTGCGGCAACTGCCTGCTCTTGATTTTCAAAGCCGGTTGCGATAATGGTGATACGCATTTCGTCATCAAGTGCCTCATCAAAGGCAAGGCCCCAAATAACATTTGCATCGGGATGTGCCTCGCGCGAGATCATAGAGGAAGCAAGATCGACCTCCTCAAGCCCAACATCGTGCGATGCGGTAATGCTGATAAGAATACCGCGCGCCCCGTGAATAGAGGTTTCAAGAAGTGGGCTGGAGATTGCGGCACGTGCGGCAAGCTCTGCCTTATCCGAGCCGGTGGCACCGCCAACACCCATGTGCGCGTAGCCGGCGTTTTTCATCACCGAGGTAACGTCTGCAAAGTCGAGGTTGATAAAGCCGGGGACATTGATAAGCTCGGAAATGCTTTGCACGCCGCGGCGAAGCACGTCATCGGCGATCTCAAAGGCGTTACCGAGTGTGATGCGCGTATCGGATACCTGCTTGAGCTTTTCGTTGGGAATGACAACCAGAGAATCTACATATTGGCGCAGCTCCTTAATGCCCTGCTCTGCCTGCTCCATACGGCGCTTACCCTCAAAGCTGAAGGGCTTGGTAACGATACCAATGGTAAGAATGCCCATTTCATGTGCAAGACGTGCGACCACGGGTGCTGCACCCGTGCCCGTTCCGCCACCCATACCGGCAGTAACAAATACCATATCGGCACCGGAAAGCATCTTTTTAATATCATCGATCGATTCCTCGGCAGCGCGCGTTCCCACCTCAGGGTTAGCACCTGCTCCAAAGCCCTTGGTGATCTTTTCGCCGATCACCATTTGCACGGGTGCTTCTGACTTGCGCAATGCCTGACGGTCGGTGTTTACCGTAACAAATTCCACACCGCGGATATTCGCCGCGATCATGCGGTTTACGGCATTGTTACCACCACCGCCGACACCGATCACTCGAATCACAACACCGCTTTCGCAGTTGTTATCGCGTTCAAACGTCATATATGTATCCTCCATTATCTTGACCGCGTGTATTGTCACGCATTTTTTACGTCATAGTTACTTAACTTATATTTTAATATATTTTGAGCGTTTTTGCAAGATGTTTTTTCAATTATTTTCAAAAAAGAAAAGACAGGCATAGACAAATAGCGGAGAAATTTGCATTTCCCCGCTATTTTCTTCCTGTAAGGCGCATGATATCCTCAAAGATCAGGCGATTGGCATCGGGGTGGGCAAAGGCTGTCACACGCTGCTCTATCCCCTTGCGCTTTTCCTGATCCTCAAGCAGATCTATCACAGCCGCGGGAAGGAGCTTGGCGATCTCGTTCTCCCTTATCAAAACCGCGGCACCGTCAACAGCGAGTGCCTGTGCGTTTTTCAACTGATGATCTCCCGTTACATTGGGCGAGGGTACAAGCACTGCGGCACGCCCCGCCATAGCGATCTCACTGATGCTCATCGCACCTGCGCGGCAAACCACCACCGTTGCCTCACGCATGCGGCGCGGCATATCGGATATAAACGGCAAGATCTCAAGTCGCTTATTCGCAGCAAGCCCGCGCGCCGAGAGCTCCCGTGAAAATGCTTCCCACTCGCGCTTGCCTGTGGCGTGCACGTGATATACGTTTTCCATATGGCGCGTTTGCTCCATTAACTGCAGCACCGCCCCATTGATCGCAGGTGCACCAAGGCTCCCCCCAAAGGAAAGTATGATTTTTTTGTGCACCTGCGCGCGCTTGGCAGGATTCCCCACACAAAAGCCAAGCGGCAACGGATTGCCGACGGTAAGACAAGAGGTGCCCTTGGGCAAATGCTGCCTTGCCGCATCAAAGCCGAGCCACACACGGGAAAGCCTTGGTGCAAGCGTACGCACGGCAAGGCCCGGTGTGGCGTTTGATTCATGTACGGCGGTGGGAATGCCCCGTGAGATCGCCGCGGCAAGCGCCGGATAACAGGCATAGCTACCCGTACCGATCACGATATCGGGAGCAAACGCATCTATGATCTCCTTTGCTCCGTTCCTCGCCTTTCTTGCAAGATGCACCGTGCGAAAAAGTGCCAGTGGATTTTTGCGCGAAACACCCACCACCGAAAGCGTGCGTATGGGATACCCGGCACCTGTAACCAGCGTGTTTTCCATGCCACCCTCAGTACCGACAAACAGGATCTCACACCCACTAATGTTTTTTTTGAGCAGATCAGCAATGGCAATGGCAGGTGTGATGTGTCCGCCCGTGCCGCCGCACGTCATCATAATTTTCATTTCTTTCTACCTGTGCTGTATCTTGATATTGAAAGCACGATCCCCATTTCAAAGATTTGTATAGCAAGGAAAGTACCGCCCGAGCTGAAAAAGGGTAACGACACGCCTGTATTGGGCATGGAATTGGTCACCACCGCTATGTTAAGTGCGGCTTGCAGGGCAAGCTTTAACGAGATGCCGAAAACGGCAAGCGAGGAAAATTTATCGGGCGCGTGCGAGGCAATGTAAAAGCCTCTCAATACCAAAAGCAAAAACAGCACGATCACGGCAAGTGCACCCAAAAAGCCGAGCTCCTCACAGATAACAGTAAAAATAAAATCGTTTTGCGGCTGTGATACATAGCCGTGCTTTTGCAGGCCCGCACCAAATCCCTTGCCAAACAACCCTCCCGAGCCAATGGCATAAAGCCCCTGCAGGGTCTGCCATGCGGCACCAAGCGGATCGACCTCCTCAATATGTAGCCAGGTATTGACACGCACCTGTGCATAAGAGGATACCAGCACCAAAAGCACGCCTGCCGCCCCTACTGCCGCCGCCATGATGCCAAGGTATTTCAGGCGTGTGCCACCGAGAAACATAACGCCAACCCCGATCATGCCGATGATCAAAAGTCCCGAAATATGTTTTTCCGCTGCCACCAGCAAGCAGATCGCGCCCATCAGTGCACCGGGCAAAAGCACGCCGTAAAGAAAGCTGCCGCCATGCGGCTTGGTGGATGTGATCTTATCCTCATATTTCGTCATCACAAGCGCAAGCATCAAAACAAGAGCGAGCTTTGCCAGCTCTGAGGGCTGGATCGTAAGCGGTCCTATCACCAGCCAACGCTGTGCCCCACCGCCAACCGTGCCAATGAGAAGCACGAGTATCAAAAGCGAAAGTGCGCCGGCATACAGCACGACACCAAAGCCACGCCAAAAATCCGGCGTTGTACAAAGCACAAACGGCACTGTCACAGCCACTGACAGTATTGCAAACAGCACATAACGCTTAAAAAAATACAGACTGTCACCGTAAAACTGCGCGCCGTAGACCGCACTGGCACTGTAAGACATGGCAGTTCCAAAAAGGAGCATGAGCAACACAAGCGCGAGAAAATAAAAATCAATGCTGCCCCTTTGCTGGCGGTCTGAAGGCGGATCCTTTTCCGTTGCCGAAAAGCGCATTAAGATATTCCTCACTCCTTTCATGCGCTATCCTCCCCAAAGCATACACGCACCGCACAGTGCCGTGGCAACGGCAAATATGCCTACAATGGCATTTTCCGAAAGTCCGCGCTTTTCAAAATGATGATGCAGGGGTGCCATTAAAAACAGGCGTTTGCCGTGTGTAGCCTTAAAATAAAGCACCTGTAACACCACGCTTGCGGCTTCTATCACATACACACCACCCATGCCAAGCACCGTTAAGGGGCGCGCTGTAATCAGCCCCACGCCTGCCACAAGGCCCCCGAAAAAAAGCGAGCCGGTATCCCCCATAAAAACCTTTGCGGGGTGATGATTGTATACCAAAAAGCCAATAGACATACCAAGCAGCAGCACGCCGAAAAGGGAGAACGTACCCTCCCCCACAGCATTACCGTAAAGCAGAAAAAATGCGGCAAGCACTGCCACAGTTCCACTGAGCAATCCATCGAGTCCGTCTGTGAGGTTAAGCGCATTCACAACACCCGTTAAAAACAGAAGTGCCAAAGGATAGTAAAAAAAGCCAAGCTCAAACGATTTTTCCGTGAATGGAATATCAATTGCGGTATCAACAACTCCAAGATAGCGCACCGCAAACAAAAAGCAGGCGGCAACAAAAAGCTGCAAAAAATATTTTTGCGGTGCGGAAAGCCCTTGGTTTTCCTTTTTTATCAGCTTTTGATAATCATCAATGAATCCAACTGCGCCGCAAAGAGTTGCGAATAATATAACAAGCACTGCTGAGGTAAGCCGTTCCTGCTCCCCGTGCCGAAGCAGCATCCATGCATAAAGCAAAAACACCGTGAGCAATGCCATAATAAAGCTAAGACCGCCCATGGTTGGTGTACCCTGTTTTGCCATGTGCCACACGGGACCGATTTTAAGAATCGGCTGTCCCGCACGGTAGCGGCGCAGCACGGGGATCAGAACACTTGCATAGATCATTGTAAAGAGCAGCACCGCCATAAAAAGCGCTGTATATGTGAGAATATCCGCCGTTTTCATCTTTCCCTCCCCAATACCTCAATCACACGCTCCAAAGCTGTTTTTCGACTCGCCTTAAACAAAACCGCAGCCCCCCGTGGCACCTTTTTTAACAAGCGTGCCACGAGTGCTTGCTCACCCCCAAAGGGAAAGGCGTGCACGCACTGCGCCGGCATACCGCCCCGCAGTGCGCCCTCGGCCATCACCTCACTGTAATTGCCGTAAGTGAATAGCTGTGAAATACCGCTGTGGGCGGCACATTCCCCCACTGCATCGTGCAAGCTGTTGGCAAACGCACCAAGCTCGCCGATATCCCCGAGAACTGCCGCACGCTCACCTTTGGCAAGATAAGCCAGCGTTTCAAGTGCCGCGATCATTGCCTCAGGCGAGGCGTTATAAGTATCGTCGATCACGTGTCTGCCTGCGATTTCCAGCATTTTCATACGTGGCGTATGCTGTGCGGCGTGCAAGAGTCCTGCTCTGATCGCCTCGCCGGAAAGCCCAAAAAGCATTCCCACAGCACCGCCGATCGCAAGGCAAGACGATCCGATGCTACCCGGTATATGCCAGCAAAGCCCCTCAACACGGCATCCACCGTGCCAAAGATCGGCACTAACACCCTTTTTGCTGTTTATAATATTTTTCAGTTGAAAGTCAGCACCCTCACTTGTTCCAATGCGCATCATGCGCGAGGGAATGTCCCCACAAGCATCACGGGGGATGCTATCTGCAAGCAGTAAAACATCCTCACCGCGCTGTCCTGCGGCAAGCTTCAGCTTTTCCAAAAGCAGCTCTCTTGCATCGGCAAAATGTCCGATGTGCGCGGAGCCTACGTTGGTAAGCACCGCAAGCTCCGGGGCAAGCACCCTTGCAAGGGGCTCCATTTCCCCCGCGCGGTTGATCCCCACCTCTAAAACAAAATGATCTGCATCCTCCATTTGAAGCAATGAAAGCGGCATGCCAATGCTGCTGTTAAAATTTCCCTCACTTTTTCTTACCGTGCCCGCCTCAAGAAGCACCGAGGCGATGATCTCCTTAACGGTGGTTTTACCCGTACTGCCGCTTACCGCCACTACCTTTGCTTTCGCAAGCCTTCGGCGTGCCGCCGCTGCCAATAGAAGTGCGCCTTCTACATTTTGCACACGCAACACCCAATAATTGCCAAAGAGGGGCGGCAGCTCCTCCTCGGTTAGCACGGCAACGGCACCCCTCGCCAGTGCTTCCAAAATAAAATCATTGCCGTTACACCGTGCTCCGCGCATGGCAACGAACACATCCCCCGCCTTCAATTCCTTTGTGTGCGTTGCCATGCCACCGATTTTTAAGGGCGGCGTGCCCTTGGCAACGGGTACCGAACCCAGTGCCGCGGCAAGCGTGCCGATCTCCTGCATGGGCGTGGCAAGTGAGATCCTCATAGCGATTGCTCCCCTTGCTTTTTTGCCATACATGCGGCAACGATCTCCCGTTCCGAAAACGGCAAGCGAGTACGTCCCCGTATTTCATATTCCTCGTGCCCCTTACCTGCAAGCAGCAAAATATCCCCACATTCGGCAGTATCCACAGCAAACGCAATGGCTTCTCGCCGATCCGCAATTATTTTATACGGTTTTTCTTTATCTATACCCTTTAAAATATCAGCAATGATCGCATTTGGATCCTCACTGCGTGCATTATCCGAGGTAATGATCGTAAGATCCGCAAGGCGTGAGGCAATTCTACCCATTTTTCGGCGCTTGGTGCGGTCGCGATTTCCCCCACAGCCAAACAGCAGGATAATGCGCTGATCAGCACGCCGAAAACGCCGCACGGTAAGCAAAAGCTTTTCGAGCGCATCCGGCGTATGCGCATAATCAAGAAAAACACTGATGCCAAGCGCGTTTTCGCCCACGCGCTCCATGCGTCCGCGCACACCTCCAAACGCGGCAAGAGCTTTTTTCACCGTTTCCCCGTCAATACCAAGCGAAAGTGCGGTCATGGCGGCAAGTGCAGCGTTTTCCACACTGAAATCACCCGGAACAGGCACAAAGATATCCAACAATCCGTCCTCCTCCAGTGAAAAGGAAACCCCACTGTCACCGTTTGCCAAAACAGAACGCACGTTGCCCCTGCCAACCGTGAAAAACGGCACCTCAAGGCTATCGGCAAGCTGCTGACCATAGGGACCGAACAAGGAGATGACGCCCTTGTCGCATTGCGTAAAAAGCTTTCTTTTTTCAAGATAATAGGTCATCATATCGCCGTGCAGATCGAGATGATCGGGGGTGAGATTTGTAAAGACGGCACGGGCAAACCAAAGCGGCGCGGTTTTTTTGAAAAAGAGCGCGTGCGAGGTCACCTCCATGACAACGAACGAAGCACCCATACCCCGCATTTCAGCAAGCAGGCGATAAAGCTCACCGGGATCGGGCGTGGTAAGATTGGCGAGCTTATCGGCATTTTCTGCAGCCAAAGCTTGCCCGCAGCACGTAGCACTGACCGTTCCGATCATACCGCATTTATGCCCTGCTGCCTCCAGCACCGATACGAGCATGGCGGCAGTTGAGGTTTTGCCGTTGGTGCCCGTAATACCAATGAGCGTAAGATCGCGCGCAGGGTGTGCGTACCACGCATCAAACAGCCGTGCAAGGGCAGCGCGCGCATCCTCTACCACAAGCATGGGAACACCCATGGCACGCCGTTCGCCAACCACAAAGACAGCCCCCCTTGACAGTGCCTCTCCAATATGTAAAAAGCCGTCCTCTGAAAGCCCTTTGATCGCAACGAACAGATCTCCCGGCTTTACACGTCTGGAATCTGACGCAATACCGCTGATCTCCATATTGTTTTCTGTTACATCGGCACAGTATCCTGCCGATGTGAGCAATTCCCTCAGTAACATGCTTGCCTCCTATTCCTTTTTTTGATCATACGGGAAATAAACCGTAACGGCAGTTCCGAGAGGCAACACCGTGCCCGCTGCCGGATATTGCGCGGAAACGATCTTATTTACCTTAAAGTAATCCTTTGCGCCCTCAATTGTGATATTAAAGCCGCTATTGAGCAAGAGCTGATTTGCCTCGGTTGCGGTAAGACCTACCAAATTGGGCACTGCGGCTTCATGAGTTTCTTTCGACGCGCCAAGCGTGAGAACAAGCGAGGCACCCTTTTGCAGCACCTTACTGCCTGCGGCGGGAAGCTGTGCCGTAACCGTATCCCCCTCACCCACAAGCTTACAGGAAAAGCCAAGCCGGGAAAGTATTTTTTCTGCCTCGGAGGCACGGTATCCCGTGCAATCGGGTACGGTAACGGTAAGATTTTTGCTCTCCTCCTCGGTGTAGACGGGCTCAACGCCAAGATACGGCAAAACCGCTTCAAACACATTACCGACATACGGTGCTGCAACTACGCTGCCGTATTTGACAGCGCAGGTCGGCTCATCTACAACAATGATCACTGCAATTTCGGGATCGTCGGCAGGGGCAAAGCCCACACAGGAGCCGATTCGGGCGCTTTTGTCATCACCGATCTTTTCCGATGTGCCGGTTTTTGCCGCCACGCGATAGCCCGCCACGTAGGCATTTTTAGCACCTCCCTCACCCGACACGCCCCCCTCCAAAATTTCAGCAACGGTTTTTGCCGTTTCTTCACTGATGACGCGTCTTTTCACCTCTGTTTCATGGCGGTAGGTTTCATTTCCGTCGGCATCTGTGATGCGCTCCACCACGTAAGGCGTTACCAGCTCGCCGCCATTTGCAATGGCAGAGATCGCCGTGATCATTTGTAAGATCGACACCTTAAAGTTCTGCCCAAACGATGCTGTTGCAAGATCAAGCTCGGTAAAGTTTGACTTGGCATGAAAAATGGAATTCCCTTCGCCCGGCAGATCGATGCCTGTTTTTTCAAGCATGCCAAAGGAACTGACATACTGATAAAAGCAGGTGGTACCGATGCGTGCCGATATCGTCATCATGACGGGGTTGCAGGAATTTTGCAAGCCCTCCGTAAAGGTTAGACTCCCATGACCGCCAACCTTGTGACAGTGGATCAAACGATCCGCCACGGCAAGCGCACCACTGCAAAAAAATCGCTCCTCAAGATCGGTAACCGCCTCCTCCTCAAGCACCATGGAACAGGTAAGTGCCTTGAAGGTGGAGCCCGGCATATAGATCTCAGTTACCGCTTTGTTTGACCAGCTCTCCAGCAGGAGTGCGTTTTTGCTTTTGGTATACTCCTCGGTGCCTTCTCTTAGCCCCAACGCCTTTAGCTCTGCTGCCGCGTACTCGTTTAAGGTAAACGGGTCGTTAAGGTCAAACGTGGGTGCCGTTGCCATGGCAAGGATAGCACCCGTATTGACGTTCATAACAATACCGCAAACACGGTTGGCGGAACCGCTTTCTATCATTGTTTTTTCAAGCTGATTTTCGAGCACCGACTGTACGTAAGCATCAATGGTGGTATGAAGCGTTCCGCCGTCTTGGGCGGGCACGTATGCCTCATAGTTATTGGGGAGCTCGTTTCCCGTAGAATCTCTTGCCGTAATGTATGAGCCCGCAACACCTGCCAAGGCTGTATTATATTGGAGCTCAAGCCCGTAAAGCCCCTGCCCCTCACTGCCTGTAAAGCCAAGCACCTGTGCGCCAAGACTTTCATAAGGATAGTAGCGATCACTTACCGCCTCCACGGCGATCATCTCGTGAAGTCCATGCTCACCAACAAACTGCAATATGGCGTTTGCGGTTGCGGTATCGGTTTCCCGAACAACAGTACGGATCAGCTCTTTTTTGTGTGAGATATGCTCATGCACCTTCTCTGCGCTCACTCCCTCTATCAAGGATGCAAGCCCTTCAGCTATCGTGTTGGCAACACCCTCATCTGCCTTTGCTATAATACCGGGATAAATAGAAATACGGTAAACGGTACGGTTGGTGGCAAGCACACGACCTGCGGCATCTAATATCTCGCCGCGTGCGGCACGCACGGGAGATTCTGTTGTTAACTGATCGACAACCTTTTTTTGATAACGCTCAAAATCCAAAAACTGAATCAGAAAAATACGTAATGTCAAAAACAAAAACACCACAAGCAAAAACGCCGCCACCACCGAGGATCGCTTTAGTGTTTTAACGGAAAGCCCTGCTTTTTTCATACATATCCCCTTTAAATAAAAAAATCCACATCAAGAAAGAATGGGCGCCGAGATCCGTTGCAAACGGATCTCGGCGCCCAAGATGGCGACCGTTGCCGCGCATCTTTATTCTATTCTTGATATGGAATTTTTAGACCTTTTACCAAAGATATGCAAGCGCACGCAAAAATGCCTCAATGCCATTCTGCTTTTGCTCAACCTGATAGATCTCTGTCACATTTTCGTTGGAGCAGTTGAGGTATGCGCCCGAAGCGTTTTCTGCATCCCCTGCATGATCAAGCAAGGAAACGGCCTGCACCTGTTCGTTTTGTGCGAGCTGCAGCTCGGCTCTTGCAACATCTGCCTCGCTTCTCTCAAGCATCACACCCGATGCCCCCAGCAGGACAATAGACAATGCAAGCATAAAGACAAACATCATATTTACCAGCACCATATGACCGCGTGCAAAGCGCACACGGCAATTCAGTGCCACGCCACTCTCGCGTGCCTTTTCACTTCTCTGCTTCTTGGCAAGTTCGCGGCTCTTTTCAGCCTTTTTTACGGCATGAGAAAGTGCCTCGCGCATAGCACCGATGCGGTCGCTGCCGCCGTAGCGGCTATTGAAATAATCCACAAGATCGCCCGAGGTAAGGCTAACGCCTCCGCCCGGCTCATCGTGCAAATAATAAAATTCTGCTATATTTGAGGTGGGAGTATGATCAACGGCTCTTCCCCGAAGCGCCTTTTGCGTGCGATCATGGTAACGGCTGCGCAGTGCTTCGAATTGTTGCTTGTAATCATCTTGAAAATATACCTTATCGTACACCTGTGCTTGGTACATGATGCAGCCTCCTTTTCTTTTAATTTCTTCCTTATTACGTATTTAAAGCTTTTCGGCTATGCGGAGCTTTGCGCTACGGGAGCGCGGATTTTCTTTCAGCTCGACCTCGCCGGGCAAAATCGGTTTTTTGGTGATCACCTTTACTGTCGGTTGGTTTCCGCAAACACAGATCGGCAGGCTCTTGGGGCACTTACACCCCTCGGCAAGCTCGGCAAAGGTTTGCTTTACGATCCGATCCTCAAGGGAATGGAAGGTGATAACCGCCAAGCGTCCACCCTTATTCATGCGTGAAATTGCACTTTTCAGCGCGGGGACAATGGCATCAAGCTCTCCGTTTACCTCAATGCGTATTGCCTGAAAGGAACGCTTGGCGGGGTGATGACCGCCCTCACGTGCCGCCAAAGGCATCGCACTCTTGATCAGCTCGGATAGCTCACGCGTGGTGGCAATCGGCGCTTTGGCTCTTTGCTCCACGATCTTTTTTGCAATACGGGCAGAGAACTTTTCCTCACCGTAGGTGAAAAGAATACGCTTTAGCTCCTGCTCCGAATAGGTGTTTACCACCGTATATGCAGTTTTTTCCGATCGGCGATCCATTCGCATATCAAGCGGCGCATCCGCTTGGTAGGAAAAGCCGCGCTCGGCCGTGTCAAGCTGGTGGGAGGAAACGCCAAGGTCAAGGAGCATGCCGTCGATCTTGTCGATCCCGAGTGCATCAAGCACACTTGCCACCTCGGAGAAATTGCTGCGATATACGGTTGCGCGCTCTGAAAAGGGGGAAAGTCGCGCAGTGGCGGCGGCAATTGCCGCCTCATCACGGTCAATGGCAATCAGCTTGCCGTTTTTTAAGTGTTGTGCAATATGAAAGGAATGTCCGCCACCGCCTGCGGTGCCGTCAACATAAATACCGTTCTCGCGAATGGCAAGCCCTTCAATACATTCATCAAGCAATACAGAACGATGCGAAAACTCCTGTGACATATCAAAGCCCACTTTCCTCAAGCGCACGGCGGATAGCATCCACATCGATGCTCGATACGCGCGCATCGTAATTTTGCTCTGACCAGATCTCACCGAAATCACCGCATCCAACGATGACAAGGCTACGGTTGCTTCCCTCCTCAGCCTTGGGGGTAATACCCGCAAATTCAAGAAGGCCGTTGGGAATCAGCACACGTCCAAGAGAATCGGGCGTGACCTGTGCCGCATCACGGTAAAGAAACCAAAAGGTATCCTCCGCAACCTTTCGCGGCAGCTTTTTAAGGGGCTCGATATATTCCTTCCACGCGGTAGCGGAATAAAAACGAAGGCAGTTGCCGCGCACGCTGCGTACGATCATAAAATCCTCGCCCAGCTCATCGCGCAGCTTTGCGGGAACGGAAACGCGATTTTTGGCATCAAGTGAATGACGGTATTCGCCGGATAACATACTGCGTTCCTCCTTCCCTTTTTGCGAATCGGGCTTAACATTTTATAACATTTTGCCCCATTTCTTGCCACTTGACTATATTATAAGATATTTTTCACCCTTTTGTCAAGCCCCAAAAACAAATTTTTTGCGTTTTTTTAATTTTTTTTGCAAAAAACAAAAATTTTTCAAAAAAAGTGTTAAGGGGGGAAGTTTTGGTGTGATCACGCCGAAAATTCCGTAAAAAAACCGCCTTCCCTACTGTTTTTCACAGCAGAAAAAGCGGTTCTTTTATTGTGCTTTTGCAGTGCCGTATCGGCACCGGGCTTTTATCATTTGCGGTATTTTTTTCCCTGCCAGGTGTTTTCGGCAAAAAGCTTTTTGTCAATATCGTTGAGCACGGTAAGCTTCCCCTTGCTCCAAAGGGGTGCAATAAGCGTGGAAAGCGGCGCGTCGCCCGTCAAGCGACCTATCACAACATCGGGTGGGATCAGCTCAAGGGCACGCACAACAAGATCAACGTATTCCTCTCGCGAAAGAGCCGTGTATTCACCTGCAAGGTATTGCTCGCAAAGCGGTGCATCCGATACCACATAAAGCAAATGCAGCTTGATCTCATCGGGATGCAACGCCGCCACGCGGCGCACGGTATCCAGCATCATTTCATGTGTTTCGTGGGGTAATCCTAAAATCAGATGCACGCCGATGCGTATGCGCGGGGCGAGCGCACGGATCCTTTGGTAGGACTCAAGAAAATCCTCAAAGGTATGACCGCGGTTAATAAGCGCGGCGGTCGTATCGTGCACAGTCTGAAGCCCCAATTCAAGAGTAAGCACGGTGCGCTCCGACAACTCCGCAAGATAAGCGAGCACGTCATCGGGCAAGCAATCGGCACGGGTGGCTATGTTTAATCCTACCGCATCGGGAAAAGACAGTGCTTCCTCAAATAGTGCTTGCAGCTTTTCAAGCGGCGCGTAGGTGTTGGTATGAGCCTGAAAATACGGAATACATTGCGTCACCCCCCATTTGCGCTGCATCACCTCGCGTTGCATACGGTATTGGTCACTAATCGAAAGTGTGGCGGGGGCTGTGAAATGACCGCTTCCGTTCCCCCCACAGTAAATGCACCCACCTGTACCGCACGTGCCGTCAATATTGGGGCAGGTGAAGCCGCCGTCAAGCGTTAGCTTGGCAACCTTTCCGCCAAACGTATGGCGCAGATAGTAGTCGTAGGTATGATACCTTTTATTACTGTCAGAAAACGGGAAGGGATTTAATTCAGCTTGTGTTTGTTTATTTGTCATCGTTTCTCTTTCCCGGCCTTGCGGCCTAAAGGGCTGAAAACCGTTCAATTGCTTGAACGGTTTTCAAGTATATGGTCTTATTTCTTAGCCTTAGGCTTTTTGATCTTGTTGAGCTTGCGGTTCATCTTGAGGAGCTCCTCCTTGGTGAAGGAGATGTTTGCCATAGCCACAAGCGTGGTAAGGCGCAGCACAGTGAAGCCGCCCATCATCTCCATAATACCGCCCGACTTAAAGTCAATGTCAAAGCCACCTGACTTTTTGCCGTCCTTGCTGTCCTTCTTGTTTTGGCGCATCTTCTTATAAAGCTTAAGTCCAAGACCGTAGAACCAAAGCTTACCGCGCTTTGACTTCATAATATCGGCGAGCTTGTCATTGAGCGAATAGCGGCCTTCGGGAGCCTCTACGTCAAACCAGTTGAGCACGGCACCCTTTTCAACAAGGACATAGTCCATGTTCATCTCGTCAACCTTGCGGATCACGCTTTCATCGGTGCATTCGCCCGCCTTAGCAACGATTTTTGTTTCGCCCTCATTCTTTACGTCAAAGTAGAAGAAGTGGTCAGGAGCTTCCTTTACGCCAATGCTCACACCGTTGACAAAAAGCTCAACGGCGGGAAGGTTGGAGTAAACGGTAACCTTAGTCACATCCTCAACGCGATCAACATATCTCTTTCCGCACACGTGTACGAAAGGTGCCTCCTCAGGAGAACGGAGCCATGCCTTGTAAGCGTAGAAAGCATCCTTCTTATACTTTCGATCCATTGTGACAAGACCCTTGTGATTCTGACCGTTCTCGCCGCCCTCAGCTCTCGCATCGGCACCGAAGTCAAACATATTCCACACGTGGGTCGCCCACATATATTTTCTCGTGAAAAGCTGTTTGATGAGTTCCTCATGATAGTAAGCCTGATACTCCTCGGTATAGTCACCCTGACGGGGGTCGGAGGTGTGCCAGTTGAGCGCCTCACAGCCATACTCAGAGCATCCGATCGGAATGGTGGGATGCATCTGGTGGAACTTATCAAACCAAGGACCGTTCATCGTGGTGTCGCCACCGTACCAACCGAAATAGTGGTTGTAGGATACCACATCGGGAATTAAGAGATACGGATCATCCATTTTACACATCGAAACTGCCGCAATGGTCGTCTTACGGGTCTTATCCATCTCATGAACAAGATCGTTAAGAATACGGTGGTTCTCAAGCAGGTCGTCATCAGATCCCGCGATCGAGATCTCGTTGGAGAGACCCCAAACAACGATGCTGGGGTGGTTATAGTTCTGCGTGATCAGTTCCTTCATCTGGGAGATCGTGTTCTCGCGGCCACTCGGCATATGCCTTGAAATGTAAGGAATCTCTGCCCAAATAACAAGACCGCGCTCGTCACAAAGATCGTAAAAATACTGGTCATGCTGATAGTGCGCCAAGCGAATGGTCGTGGCACCCACCTCGCAAATGAGGTCGATATCCTCCTCGTGATGCTCGGGGAGCAGTGCGTTGCCAATACCAAGGCGGTCCTGGTGACGCGATACACCGCGCAAGGGGTATTCTTCACCGTTCAAAACGAAGCCGTTGTCAGGATCAATCTTAAAGGTGCGGCAGCCGAAGCGCGTGCAGACACTGTCAATGATCTCTTCGCCCTCTTTGAGCTCTACCTCACAGCAATAAAGGTAAGGATCCTTGCGACCGTGCCACAAATGCACGTTGGCAATTTCAAGCGTTGCCTTGGTTTCGGCGGTAGTCGCGCAGGCAATAACGTTTTCCTCTTTATCGTAAATCGTATAGGTAAGGCTCTGCCCTTCCTTCATATCGGTGAGGTATACCTCAACCTCCACCTTGGCATCCTTGTTGGCGACCTCAGGGGTTACCTTAATGCCGGGGCCGCCGTAATATTCAAGATCAAAGTGTGAGGCAGGCACGCAAATGAGGTTCACGTCACGGTAAATGCCGCCGTAGAAGGTAAAGTCTGCCATTTGGGGATAAACGATTTCGTTGGGAGAATTGTCCACGGCGATGACAAGCAGATTCTCGTCGGCAAGTCCGTCTGTAAGATCCACGCGCCAGGTGGAATAGCCACCGTCGTGATGCGCAAGCTTCTTACCGTTCAGATACACGTCGGCGGAGGAATTTGCGCCGCGAATCTCAAGAAAATACTTTTCCGCCTCCGGCAGATCAGATTTTTTTAGCGTTTTTTTATACAGGCAAGTGCCGCGAAAATAATCGTTACCGCCGTCCTGACCGTCGGTTGCATTCCAAGAGTGGGGGAGGCTTACTGCCTCGCCGCCCTCGGCAGAAATATTGACCTCGTTTTTGATAAACAGCCAATCTTTGTTAAGATTAAGAACATTTCTCATATCGTTTCTCCTTTATCGGGGATAAGTTTCTCAAAAAGACGTCTGACATAAAGAGCCAGGCATCCTAAAGTATTAAAAGGAATTATTTGTCAGCAAGCTCTGCTTCTTTTCTTGCAGTAAGCTCTTCATTCATTTGCTTCAGGGTCTTCTTGTCAAGGTTATAGATAACGGAAAGGCCCACAAACTGAAGCACTGCACTAAAGAGATAAAGACCTGCCACGAGCCAGCACATATTGTGTGCGGTTTGGGCACTCTGGCCAATCGTACCGAGATTGGCAACGTAGCCGAGCGCGCCCATCAAAAGCAGCACCACGGAGGGGCCGATGCCCTGCGCGAGCTTACGGAAGAAGGAGTGCAGAGAGTAAACCGTTCCCTCCTCGCGCGTGCCAAACTTCCATTCGTTGTAGTCGATAGCATCGCCCATCATCGCCCAGGACACACAGGTGTAAACACCCATACCAACACCGTAAACGACAAGACCGAGCAGATAAACAACGAGCGCCAAGTTTGTAGATTTGATCAAAGGGAAGATCAGCATAATACCGCCGCCGATGAGCGACACGAAAGTGCCGAAAACAGAGGCTTCCTTCTTACCGTATTTTTCAACGATCTTGGTAATGAAGGGCATGAACAGGAACATGGGCAGGAAGCCGATCATCTGCACAAGGCCCGAAAGCGATGCCATGTTGAAATACGTGGCAAACATGATAGTATTTGCAGTAGTAGCGGCATTCATACCGAGGAACATACCCATAGCAGCAAGCGTTACGCCAACGGCAGGGCGATTCTTCATGAATTTGCCAAAGGCAGCAAATACGTTGAACTTTTCGCGCTTTTCGGTTGTCTTTACCGAGGTTTCATCCACGCGAACGGTAATGTTTTTCAACATAAACATAAATGCAAGGAAGCCAAGCACACCCATAATAAGCGCAGCAAAGAATACGCGCTCGCCAAGCAGGATCTCTACCTGCTTACCCGTAGTGGGACTGAGTACCTTGTCACCGATCTGGTAAGGCAGGCCCGTTTCGGGATTGGTGAGAAACTGTGCCTTATCCACGCCCTCGGGAATCTCAATGCGATCAAGGAAGGAGGTGGTGCCGTCGTAGGTCACCTTTTGCCAGATCAGCATCGGTAGCAAAACGTTAGGTAGGATATTGCCGATCATAGAACCGATCGAGCGCCAGGTAGAGAGCTGCGCACGCTGACCGACGTCATCGGTCACGATCGAAAGCATAGAGCCGTAGGGAACGTTTGCAATCGTATAAAAGGCATCCCATACAATGTAGCCAATAATAAAGAGCATCGCCTTTAAAATCTTAGGTGCACCCGGGAAGGGCAGGAACACTGCGGCACCGCCAATGAGAAGTCCGCACGCACCGATAAAGATATACGTCTTGAACTTACCGTTGCGGTAATTTCTCTTGTCGTTGTCGATCAGCGTACCAATGAGGGGGTCGTTAACGGCGTCCCAGATCTGCACCACAAGAAGCAGTGCGGAGAGCAAGCCGGTTTCCAGCATCATAAAAACGAGCCAGAAGGTCTGCACGGTGCCCTTCAGAGAAAAGCTCATGTTACAGCCGAGGTCGCCTGCGGCATATGCCACCTTGTCCCGTATTCCGAACAAGGGCTTGCCGTTTGCATCAAGTTGTCTTTCCTTTTTCATACGTTTTCCTCTTTCTTTATATTTGAATTTTAAAAGATTTACAAATTCAGTCTTTACCAAAACATCGAAAAAAACTTATTTAAACGCTTGAAATTTATAGCATTCAAGCAATTTTTGTACAAAGCTTTGCACAATGCAGGGAGGAAAATGACCGTTCGGTCAAAATGAAAGCGGCTTTTTGCTTCTAAATATAAATAAAGTATAAATAAATATAAAAAAGTAAAAAATAGATATTGAATTTTTTTCAAAATGTGCTAAAATATAGAAGACGCCTTAAAACGCAAGGTGTCTATCTCTACTATAAAGTATTTCGCAAAACATCGTGAGTATTATTTTAATCTTTTTTTGTATTTTTTTCACCTTTTTGTGCTTTTTCCTGTTGTAATTATACAAAAACTGTGTTATAGTAATATTAGCGGTTAGGGAAAATGCAACATTTTCCACTTCCCCCTCCCCTACCGAATGTTTTTTGATGAGGTGTACGTATGTTTTACGAAAGCGAATTGCGGTTTCTTTGCGACACCTTTCAAAAATGTCACGTGCAAACTGCCGTTTTGCCTGCAGACAATTTAAAAAGCGCGCTGATGAATACCGACCTTGGCGCATTATTCGGTAAAGCTGCGCCCGAGCGCGTCTTTACAACGAGTGCTTTCGACAATATCTGTGCATGCACAATGTATAAGCTGACCGATCACTTTCAGCTTTGCTACATCTATTTTTTATTACCCGATCCCACAAACTCAACATTGCTGCTGATCGGCCCCTATCTCCCGTCGCCCCCCTCCCCCGGTGCAGTGCTTGAAATCGGGGAGAAAAACGGCGCATCTCCAAAAAGTCAGCGTTATCTTGACGAGTATTATGCAGGCTTGCCCATTCTGGAGCAAAACAGTCATCTGTTTTTCATGCTTAATACCTTTTGTGAGCGAATTTGGAACAGCCCTTCCTTTTCTATTATAGACGTTAACAACGAGCATCAATCCCCTGCCTCTCCGATAAGTGAGCCCACACACAGCAATAATTTTGACGATGTTTTGGTCAGCATGAAGGCTATGGAAAACCGTTACAGCTTTGAAAACGAGCTGATGCGGGCGGTGACCCTTGGGCAAATTCACAAGGAAAGCATGCTACAAGCCAGCTTTTCCGCAGATTTTTTTGAAAAACGCACCGCTGACCCATTGCGCAATGCAAAAAATTACTGTATCATTATGAACACGTTGCTGCGCAAGGCAGCGGAAGCGGGCGGTGTACACCCCATGTATCTCAACAACGTTTCTTCTGACTTTGCGCTAAAGATCGAACAGCTCTATTCATTTTCACAAGCCCCGGGGCTAATGCGGGATATGTTTCGCACCTATTGCAGATTGGTGCGCAAGCATTCGACCAACAAATATTCTCGCGTGGTGCAAAAAACCGTTTTGCTTGTTGACTCTGACCTATCTGCCAATCTTTCGCTCGGCACCCTTGCAGCCGTTCAGGGCATCAGTCCAGGATATCTTTCCACCGTTTTTAAAAAAGAAACCGGTAAAACCGTTTCTCAATATATTCGCGAAAAGCGTATCAACCACGCAGCGCACCTGCTCAGCACAACACACCTGCAAATACAAACGGTTGCGCTTCACTGCGGCATTATGGATGTGCAGTATTTCTCAAAAATTTTCAAAATGCAAACAGGAAAAACACCAAAAGAATACCGTGAATCCATAAAGCAAACACAAAAATAATGTAAAATTAAATTCCCGGAGGATAACATATGAACATGAAGCTTTCTTTCCGCTGGTACGGCAAGGATGATCCTATTTCCCTGCAGTACATTTCTCAGATTCCCGGCATGCGCTCGATCGTATCTGCGGTTTACGACGTAAAACCCGGCGAGGTATGGCCTGAGGAGAGCCTGAAGAAAATGAAGGAGGAGTGCGATGCCAACGGCCTTGTATTTGACGTTGTGGAATCCATTCCCGTGCACGAGGACATCAAGCTTGGCCGCGGCGACGTGGATCACCTGCTTGACGTGTACTGCGAAAACGTACGCAGATGTGCCAAATACGGTGTAAAGTGTGTCACCTACAACTTTATGCCCGTGTTTGACTGGACACGCACACAGCTTGACAAGCCTGCAGCCGACGGCTCCACCAGTCTTGTCATGTACTGGGATCAAATGCGCGGTCTTGACCCCTTGAAGGACGACATTCACCTGCCCGGCTGGGATGCAAGCTACACCCAAGACGAGGTGCGTGAGCTGATCACCGCCTACGGCGAGCTTGGCGAGGAGGGCCTTTGGAAAAACATTGAAAAGTTCCTCAAAAAGGTTATCCCCGTTGCCGAGGAATGCGGCGTAAAAATGGCGATCCACCCCGACGATCCGCCATACCCCATTTTCGGTCTTCCCCGTATTATTACCAATGAAGAAAACCTTGATCGCTTCCTTTCCCTTGTGGATAGCTCCTCCAACTGCCTCTGCCTTTGCACGGGTAGCCTTGGGTGTGCCGCAAGCAACGATATCCCCGCCATGGTTGAAAAGTATGCCAAGATGGATCGCATCGCCTTTATGCATATCCGCAACGTAAAGATCATGGAGGACGGCTCGTTTGAGGAAAGAGCGCACCTTTCTTCCTGCGGCTCGCTTGACGTTTACGACATCGTAAAGAAGCTCGCCGAAAACGGCTTTGACGGTTACGTTCGTCCCGACCACGGCAGAATGATCTGGGGTGAAACGGGCAAGCCCGGCTACGGACTGTTTGACAGAGCCCTTGGCGCCACCTACCTCAACGGCTTGTTTGAGGCATGCGAAAAATCGCTGAAGTAAAATAAAATTAAATATTTATATAAGGAGAACTGCAATGAACAAAAATGTTTTAAGCACAGATCTTTCCGGCAAGGTAGCGGTTGTTACAGGTGCCGGAGGCGTGCTTTGCAGCAACTTTGCAAAGGTGCTTGCCCGTGCAGGCGCGCGCGTAGCGCTGCTTGACCTCAATGCGGAAGCTGCCGATGCATATGCAAAGGAGATCGTAGCTGAGGGCGGCATTGCCAAGGCTTACGCTTGCAACGTGCTGAAGAAGGACGTTTGCATGGAGGTAGCTGCACAGGTTAAGGCTGACCTTGGTCCGTGCGATATTCTCGTTAACGGTGCAGGCGGCAACAATCCGCGTGCAACCACCGACAAGGAGTATTTTGAAATTGGCGATATTGATGCCGATACCAAGAGCTTCTTCGATCTTGATGCCGACGGCGTTGGGTTTGTATTCAACCTCAACTTCCTTGGCACGCTGATCCCCACGCAAGCGTTTGCCGCGCAGATGGTTGGCAGAGAGGGCTGCTCTATTCTCAATATTTCCTCGATGAATGCATACACGCCCTTGACCAAGATCCCTGCGTATTCCGGTGCAAAAGCAGCAATCTCTAACTTTACACAATGGCTTGCAGTGCACTTCTCCAAGGTTGGCATTCGCGTAAACGCCATTGCCCCCGGCTTCTTCTCCACGCAGCAAAACGCAAAGCTGCTCTTCAATGAGGACGGCACCCCCACAGCACGCACAGGCAAGATTCTTGCCGCAACCCCCATGGGCCGCTTCGGTGAGACCGAGGAGCTTGAGGGCGGACTTCTCTTCCTGCTTGACAACAAGGCAGCAGGCTTTATCACGGGCGTTGTTCTGCCCGTAGACGGCGGTTTTTCCGCTTATTCAGGAGTGTAATATTATGGAAAAGTTTATACCAGTTGTAGTAATCAAAGAGATCGGTGAAACCGATAAGATCATGAAGGCTCTCAAAAACAACGGCATCAACTGTGCCGAGATCACCTTCCGTACCGCTTGCGCAGCAGAAGCGATTGCTTATGCGGCAAAGAACTACCCCGACATGGAGATCGGTGCAGGCACGGTTATCAACGCGGCGCAGTGTGAGGCTGCACTTGCGGCCGGTGCTACCTTTATCGTATCTCCCGGTCTTTCCCCCGCGGTTGCAAAGATCTGCAACGAGAGAAATATTCCCTACTACCCCGGATGCGTTACCCCCACCGAGATCATGGCTGCACTTGAGCTTGGCATTACCACCGTTAAATTCTTCCCTGCAAACATCTACGGCGGTCTGAAGGCACTGAAGGCTCTCTCTGCTCCCTTCCCGCAGGTAAAGTTTATTCCCACGGGCGGCGTTGACAGAAGCAACATTGATGAGTTTCTCGCGTTTGACAAGATCGCAGCGATCGGCGGCAGCTTCTTTGTAAAAGAGTCTCTCGAAAAAATGGAAAACGCTTAATTAAAATACTTAATGGAGAAAACAACATGAAAAAAATTGTAACATTTGGTGAGCTGATGCTCCGCCTTCAGCCCTATAACTACGAGAGATTCGTACAGTGCGACCACGTAGAGTTCACCTTTGGTGGCGGTGAGGCAAACGTTGCTGTTTCCCTTGCAAACTACGGTATGGATGCCGTATACGTAACCAAGCTCCCCACCCATGCGATCGGTCAGTCGGCTGTTAACAGCCTTCGCCGCTATGGCGTTGATACTACCAAGATCGTTCGTGGCGGTGACCGCGTAGGTATCTACTTCAACGAGAAGGGCGCTTCTCAGAGAGGCTCCGTTTGCATTTACGACCGTGCAAACTCTGCAATCGCAAAGGCAACCACTGCCGATTTTGATTGGGACGCGATCTTTGAGGATGTAGAGTGGTTCCACTTCACCGGAATTACGCCTGCCCTCGGTCCGAACGTAGTTGAGATCTGCCGTGAGGCTTGCAAGGCTGCAAAGGCAAAGGGTATTACCGTTTCCTGCGACCTCAATTACCGCGGCAAGCTCTGGACCCGTGACGAGGCAAGAGCTGCTATGACAGATCTTTGCCAGTACGTTGACGTTTGCATCTCCAACGAAGAGGATGCTAAGGACGTATTCGGCATTGAAGCTGAGGCTACCGACATCTACGGCGGCAAATTGAACCACGAGGGCTACAAGTCCGTGGCAAAGCAGCTTGCTGACAAGTTTGGCTTCACCTATGTTGCGATCACGCTTCGTGAGAGCCGTTCCGCATTTGACAACGGTTGGTCCGCAATGCTCTATGACGTAAAGGGCGACGAGTACTGCTTCTCCAAGAAGTACGACCTTCACATCATTGACCGCGTAGGCGGCGGCGACTCCTTTGGCGGCGGTCTTATTTACTCCCTGGTAAACGGCAAGTCTGCACAGGCTGCTGTTGAGTTTGCAGTTGCTGCTTCCGCACTCAAGCACTCTATCGAGGGTGACTACAATATGGTTACCGTTGCAGAGGTTGAAAAGCTTGCAGGTGGCGACGGCTCCGGACGTATCCAAAGATAATCTTATCATAACGAAAATAGAGCGAGGGTTTCCCCTCGCTCTATTTTCGTTTTTGCAGCTTTAAATTAACAGGGAGAGAACTACGTTCTCTCCCTGTTAATTTTATTTTCAGGCAAGCAGCTTTTCTACTGCCGCAAGCTTTACGCAGAGCGTCAAAACATGCATGGCTGCCTCAAGATCCGCATCGGACGGGAAGGTAGGTGCAATACGAATGTTGCTATCATCGGGATCGTTGCCGTAAGGATAGGTTGCGCCAACAGTGGTAAGCGTGACGCCTGCCTGCTTACAGAGCGCATACGCGCGCTTTGCACATCCCTTCATGGTATAAAGGCTGATGAAATAGCCGCCGCGCGGGCTGGTCCAACTTGCAGTACCCGTACCGCCAAGATCCTCAGTGAGGATGCGGTCAACCGTTTCAAACTTGGGGCGGATAATGTCGGCAAGTGCCTTCATTTGATTGATGATGCCCTCGGCGTTCTTAAAGTAACGCACGTGGCGCATCTGATTGAGCTTATCAAAGCCAATCGTCTGCGATGCCATGACCGACTTGATCTGCTTGATATTTGCCTCAGATGCGGCAACAATTGCAACACCTGCACCGGGGAAGGAGATCTTTGAGGTGGAAGCGAAATAGAATACGCGATCCTCAGTGCCCACCTCACGGCAAGCAGCAAAAATATCATAAAGGGTATCGTTGCCCTCGGCCTTATACAGATCGTGCACGGCATAAGCGTTATCCCAGAAAATACGGAAATCGGGTGCGGCGGTCTTCATCGCGGCCAGACGCTTAACAGTTTCATCGGAGTAGGTGATACCGTCGGGGTTTGAGTACTTGGGGTTGCACCAAATACCCTTCACCGCAGGATCCTTTACAAGCTCCTCAACCACATCCATATCAGGACCGGTGGGGGTCATTGCTACGTTGATCATTTCAATACCGAGCGACTGGCACACACCGAAATGACGGTCATAGCCGGGCACAGGGCAAATAAACTTCACCTTTTCCTCGCGTACCCAAGGGCGAGGACTGCCCACCACGCCATAGAGCATGGCACGTGCCATAGCATCGTACATAAGATTAAGCGACGAGTTGCCACCAACAATGATTCGGTCAGCGGGAATGTCAAAAAGCTCGGCAAACAGCTTCTTTGCTTCGGGAATACCGTCAAGCACACCGTAGTTGCGGTTATCAAAGCCGTTTTCCGATCTGCAATCCTCGGTGGTCTTCAGGCACGTAAGCATATCGTTTACAAGATCGATCTGCTTGCTGCCGGGCTTGCCGCGAGAAAGGTCGAGGGAAAGCCCCTTCTTGCAATATGCATCATACTCCGCTTGCAGTGCCGCCTGCTCTTTCTTCAGCTCCTCAGCGTTCATCTGGGTGTAATTCATTTCAGTGTTCTCCTTTAAAAAATACGGTTTTTCGCATAAAACAATTCAAAAAATTGCAAAAAATCCTTAACTGCTAATCAGTATAGCACAATTCTGCAAGAGTTGCAAGCGAAAATTGCATTTTTCTACAATAATTTGTTGTTTTTTTCTTCATTTTCCTGCCAAAAAAGCTTTACGCGGTGCGAGAGCGACTTGGCATCGCCTGCCGCCGTGATATTTTGCCAATGCGCGGGATAAAGATGCAGGTACGGCTCCTCGGCGTAGCGGCTGTCAATCAGGACCACTATGCCCTTGTCCTCCTCGCGGCGAATGACACGCCCTGCCGCTTGCAGCACGCGGTTCATGCCGGGGTAAGTGTAGGCATAATCGTATCCGCGCTCGCATTTATTTTCATAGTAGTCACGCAGTATATTGCGCTCATTTGAAAGCCCGGGGATACCGACACCGACAATCACACTGCCAATCAGGCGACTGCCGGGCAGATCAACGCCCTCCGAAAAGCTGCCGCCAAGCACGCAAAATCCAACGCGCAAATGTCCCTCATCCGCCTTAAATGCCGCCAAAAATGCATCGCGCTCACGGGCACTCATGCAGGGGTGCTGTACGATACATTCAACCTGCCCGTACCGTGCGGCAAATTTTTCATACACGTGGTTGAGATAATCATAAGACGGAAAATACACCATATAATTCCCTGCCTTTGCGCTCACCGCGGCGGCGATATAGGTGGCGATGCGTTTGTAGGATTTTTCCCGATCCTCCATACGTGTGCTGATCGACGGCACAACGGTCAGACACAGGTTTTCGGGCGCATAGGGTGATGGCAAGGCAAGCGTGATCGCACCCTTTCCGCCCCCCAAAACATCAGAAAAATAATCAAGGGGGGTAAGCGTTGCCGAGAAAAAGACTGCCGCCTTGGCTCTTGCCGCGGCGGTATTGAGAACCCCCGAGGGATCAAGGCAATAGAGCTGAATCGAAAATTTACCGTGCACAAGCTCGGCAAAGGTAAGAAAGCTCGCATCATAATACGCCGCAATACCGACAAAACGGCGTAAGGTAGCAATGAGGTCTGTCAGCTCGGCAGAAAGCGGATGCATGGGGTCTGCCTTTAGTGCAGCATCCAGCGCGCGGCGGCACTGCTCAGCCTGCTCGGCAAACTGCTCTTGGAGCTCACGGTTGACATAATAGCCGCTTTCGGTTCCGTCCTCGTGCTTTTGACGGTTTTCCACACAAAGCCTTGCCATGCGGTGCATGGTCATCAAAAAGCCGCCAAGGGCACTCTCCAGCTTTTCGTCGGCGGGGTCCACACGGGCATAGACCGCCTCAAACGGCTCGCTTGACAGGCGCGCCGAGTACATATCGCGTGCACGGTCGGGAAGATTGTGCGCCTCATCGATCAAAAACACGTATTCACCGCGTTCTCCTTCCGCTTCATCAAAATAGCGGCGCAAATATACGGCAGGGTCAAATACATAGTTATAATCGCAAATAATGATCTCGCAAAAGCGCGAAAGATCAAGGGATAGTTCGTAAGGGCAAACGTTATGCTTTCTTGCCACTTTTTCAAGTAGCACGCGCGGAAACCCGTTGTTGCCTGTTAAAAGCTCGGCAAGTGCTGTATCTACACGATCGTAATACCCGCGAGCATAGGGGCATTCCTCAGGATTACAGCGTGATGCAGCACCGTTTTTACAGCCCCCTTCATTAAGGCACAGCTGCTCCTTGGCATAGAGCACCACGGTGCGGAGCTTCGCGCCCGATGAAAATATTCTTGCGGCGGCAGCATAAGCCTCGCGGCGCGTGCTTGCCTTTGCCGTCAGATAAAAAATGCGCTCACACTGTGCGGCACCGAGAGCCTTGACCGCAGGATAAAGCGTAGACATGGTTTTACCGATCCCCGTAGGCGCTTGTGCAAACAGTCTTTTCCCCTTACGAATGGTGCGAAACACCGTTTCGGCAAGCTCAGTCTGTCCCTCGCGCGGATTTTCATAAGGGAAGCCAATGCCCAAAACCGATGGAATATACTCGGTTTTACGAAGCATTTCAAAGCGTGCAAAAAACTCAATACGGGAAAGAAGTGTATGATAAAAGGCACGTAACTCCTCACGCGTAGCCTCACTGTAGCTATCGCGCACCGTGTCCCTTTCGGCATCGTACACGCGCATACGCATACGAACACGGGACAACCGACGGCTTTCGCAAAGAAAATAGGCATAGCATCTAAGCTGAGAATAGGCATCCTCTCGCGGCAACGATGCATAGCGGCGGCCCTGTACGGTCTTGATCTGGTTCACCGTGACGGTATTTCCCTCCTCAATCACGCCGTCGGCGCGCCCTTCCACAGTATAATACATGCCGTTATAGAGCGTGGTGTTGCGCAAAAAGACCTCCGCCTTGTAGGAGGGGCCTTCCTTTGCCTGCAATTTTCGGTGTGCTTCACTGCCCTTTTGCAGATCCCGTCTGCTTTTTTGGGGGTGGCGTGCATCAATACTGCCGCTTTTGTGCGCCATAGCGCAAAGCTCGGTAACCGACAGTTCGATTGCCGCTGTTTCAACATGATACTGCAATGTGCACACCTCCCCTTACATATATTATAATGATATTTTATCACAGTGAGCATGGAAAGTCAACGGGCGGCAGGCGGCAATGTGCCTTTAAAATTACCATTATTTTAGGGGTAGCCAGAACGGCAATTTTGGCTTATAATGATACTACTGTGAAGAACAGCAAAAAATCCTGTGAAAGGCGGTGATTGAATGGAATGGATCAGAATCAGCAGCAACAAATTAAAGATCATGCTGACTGCCGAAGATGCCGCGCGCTACGCACTTTGCCCCGACACCGCCGATTATACCGATACCGTAACAAGGCGCGCGTTCAAAGCGATTTTAACCGATATGCGGCACGAAACGGGCTTTGACGCGGCCGATGATAAGGTGTATATACAAATGTACCCCTCTCGCGAGGGTGGTTGTGAGCTGTTTGTAACAAAAATGGGCATTGAGGTAACCCCCAAACGCGGTGATACCGCCAATACATATAAATCTCAGAAAAGCGAACGCCAGCCGCGCGCGCGGCGCAGCCTTGCCTTTTGCTTTGCACACGTGTCTGACCTGATCGCCGTGTGCCGCAGGCTTAGCACCTTGCATTACAAGGGGGAAAGCCGCGCGTGGCTTGACGATGCGGGGCGATACTGGCTGTTTCTCACTGAGGAAGGAAATCCCCTGACTGCGCGCGAGGACTATGCATTTGTCATGGAATACGGCGAGATTGAAAGTAAGGAGAACGCAGAAATCATGCTGCCGGAGCACGGCAAGCTGCTTTGCGAGAGGCGCGCCGTGGAAACATTGGGCGATTTATAATGAAATAAGGCAGAGGAAATTCTCTGCCTTGTTTCTTTCATGCATATTAAATTTTGAGCGCTTTCTTTAATACTCCGCCAATTACTTGTGCAATGCGGAAGAAGCCGAGGTCATTGGGATGTGCACCGTCAACCGTACAGGTATCCCACATCTCACCTTCAAAGAGGATCTCACCATCCACGAAATACACGTTCTTATCTCCTTCGGCAAGAGCTCTTTCATAGTTTGAACGAATGATCTCGCGGCGCGTGAAAAGGAACCCACGGCCTGCATAATTGACGTTGCCGAGCAATTTAACGTTTGAGCCCGTCATGAAAATGATCGGGATATCGGGATGCGTTTCGCGCACCTTTTTATAAAAGGGCCAGTGCGTATCAATGAGGTTTTGCTCACTGGGGGTGTTATGATCGTAATCAAACACAAACGCGGTCAT
>JAFVOQ010000072.1 GCA_017505785.1 Clostridia bacterium | reverse complement strand
TCCATGGTCTCGCCAAACATTTCCATGCTCATATCGATCTCGGCCTTGGGGGTTTCGCTCTTGGCATCCTCAACCTTCATCTTCATCGTCATCGGAATGGTGGTGGTGATGCCTGCACCAGTCATGGTGATCTTCATATTCATTTGTGCGGCATAGGATTCAAGCTCGCCGGTTTTTTCAAGTGCCTTATCTACAGTCTTTTCCGCATTCTGGCAGGAGGTAAACACAAGCGTCATCGAAAGCAGCACGCAAACGATCAAACAAAGCGATACGATTTTTTTCATAGTACAACTCCTAATTGATATAGTCAGGTCTTACACCTGCATAATCATTATACACCTTTCCCACACAAAAGTCAATCAATTTCAAAAAAGCACGCGGCTACCGCGTGCTTTTTTTTGCTCTGCGCTACTCGCCTGCTCACGGGGAGCAACGCAGCGGAACGCAAAATTATGAGCCGAAATCATGCACCGAGATACGCTTTTCTCACACGCTCGTCGTCGGCAAGCTCCGATGCCTTGCCCGACATCGTGATCACGCCGTTTTCAAGCACGTAGGCACGGTCTGAAATGGAGAGTGCCTTTTTCGCATTCTGCTCAACGAGCAGCACCGTTTTGCCTGCCTCACGGAAGGATTTGACGATCTCAAACACCTCGCCGACTAAGAGGGGCGACAGGCCCATGGAGGGCTCGTCAAGCACGATCAGCTCGGGGTTAGAAAGCAGGGCTCTGCCCATGGCAAGCATCTGCTGCTCGCCGCCCGAAAGCGTGCCCGCAAGCTGATTTTTACGCTCAGCAAGACGCGGGAACTGGGAAAGCACCATATCCATATTTTTCTTGATCTCGTTTTTATCCTTACGGGAATACGAGCCAAGCAACAAATTATCGTAAACCGAAAGCCCTTGGAAGATACGTCTGCCCTCGGGCACGTGTACCATACCCATGGAAACGATCTTGTGCGCAGGAATATGCGTTACGTCCTGCCCCTTGTAGCAAACACTACCGGATTTGGGGTGGATCAGACCCGTTATGGTGTGCAGGGTCGTGGTCTTGCCTGCGCCGTTTGCGCCAATGAGGGACACGATCTCGCCGCGGTTTACCTCAAAGGAGATGCCACGCAGTGCCTGGATCATTCCATAATATACGTTAAGGTCCTCCACCTTTAGCAATACATCTGACATTTGGCTGCTCCTTTCTTACTCACCGAGATACGCCTTAATAACGGCGGGGTTGGAAAGCACCTCGGCGGTTTCACCCTTGGCAAGCTCGGTACCGAAATTAAGGACCGTGAGCTTCTCGCAAATGCCGCTGACAAGACGCATATCGTGCTCGATGAGCAAGATCGTCATATCAAACTCGCGGCGCACAAATGCGATGTCGTCCATGAGCTCCTGCGTTTCGCTGGGATTCATGCCGGCAGCCGGCTCATCCAGCAAAAGGAGCGTGGGATTTGTTGCCATAGCACGTGCGATCTCAAGCTTTCTCTGCTTACCGTACGGGAGGTTTGCCGCAAGGTAATCCTTATATTCCTCAAGCTGAAACACCTTGAGGAGCGCGAGGGCGCGATCATAAAACTCCTGCTCGGATTTTTTGTGGCGCGGCAGGCGGAAGATCGAGTGCACAACGTTGCACGGGATCTGATTGGCAAGACCCACCATAACGTTTTCAATAACGGTAAGGTTTTTAAATAAACGGATGTTTTGGAAGGTACGGGCAATACCGCCGCGATTGATCTCAATGGGAGATTTGCCCGTGATATCCTTACCGTTATGGTAGATTCTGCCCGAAGTCGGCTTATAAACACCTGTTAAAAGGTTGAAAAACGTGGTTTTTCCCGCGCCGTTCGGGCCGATCAGACCGTAAAGCTCGCCCTTTTTGATCTCGAGGCTTACGTCATCTACCGCGCGCAAGCCCCCGAACTGAATCGAGAGGTGCTCGGTTTTTAAAACAAGATCCTGCTTATTCATTTTCGGCACCCTCCTTTGCATCGGCATTTGTGGTGTCGGGCTGCTTTTGAAGCTTCGCCTTCAGCTTGCTCCAAAGCACATTCATGTTGTACTTCTCGCGGAAGGTCTTCAGCCCCGGTGCATTCTTGTAGATGACAATGATGATCAAAATGATCGCATAGAAGAAGTTTTGCAGCACCGCAAGATTGCCCGTCAGCGTGGTTTGCAGCTTGATATTGAGGAAGGTGATGAGTGCCGCCGCGATCATAGAGCCGTTGATCGAGCCCATGCCGCCCAGCACCACCATAACAAGAATTTCGATCGAATAGTTGTAATCGAAATTCGCACTTTGCAGGCGATAGTTGCTATAGCTGTAAAGCACGCCCGCAATGCCCGCAAAGAAAGAGGACACGGTAAATACAAACAGCTTGTATTTGGTCACATCAATGCCGGTTGCACGTGCCGCTATCTCGTTATCCTTGATCGAAACGATCGCTCTGCCATGCTTGGAGCGCATCAGATTTTGTGCCACGGCAAGGCAAGCAATGACCATAACGAGTGCAAAAATAAAGAGATATTTTTTGTTAAAGCGCGGCGTTTCAAGACCAAGCGTTCCGCCAAAGAGCGTGGCGGGCACGTTCATCACCACCGAGCGCACGATCTCGCCAAAGGCAAGCGTAACGATCGCAAGATAGTCGCCGCGCAAGCGAAGCGCAGGCAATCCAATGATAAAGCCAAAGAGCGCCGCCACAATGCCGCCCACAAGAAGCGACAGCAGGAGCACCAAGATATTGTTTTGATTGCCGCCCATGGCCTCTACCAAAAGACTTGCGATCTTGCCGCCTGCATACGCGCCCACACACATAAAGCCTGCGTGGCCGAGCGAGAGCTCGCCGAGAAAGCCCACCACCATGCAAAGCGAAACCGCTAAGATAACGGCAATGGCGATCTTTTCTAAGAGATACTGTGTGGCGGAGGTGGCAACACCCGAAATGGAAAGTGCGCCAAACACCACGGCAACGGCAAGCACCGCCAGATAATTGCCATAGCGACGCCAGAAGGGATTTTTAAAGAATGAAGCAAGCTTTTGGCTCATACCTTTTCCCTCCTCATCTTACCAAGAAGCCCTGCGGGCTTAACAAGCAGAATTACGATCAAAATGGCAAACTCCACCGCATCGGTATAGGGAGCAAGTGCGGGGATGCTGAGCGAAATGCTCTCCACCACGCCAAGCAAAATACCGCCAAGCATAGCACCGGGGATAGACCCGATGCCGCCAATAACCGCTGCGGTAAACGCCTTAATACCGGGCATCGCGCCAAAAGTTGCGGTTACGCTCGAGCCCTTTGTCAGCATCAGATAGCAGGCAACGGCAGCCAGTGCCGAGCCGATCGCAAAGGTAACGGCAATGATCGCGTTGGTGTTAATACCCATTAAAAGCGCCGCATCGCGGTCCTCAGAAACCGCAACCATAGCACGGCCCGTTTTGGAATATTTGACAAATACCGTCAGCCCCGTCATTACGAGCACCGTCACGGCAAGCGTAACAAGCGTGCTGTAATCGATCTTCAGCGTGCCGATTGAGAAAAAGCCGCCGATCTTTAGGGCGGAAAGCATCTTGGGCGAGGTTCCAAACGCGATCTGCGCCACACTCTGCAACAAAAAGCTGACACCGATAGCGGTGATGAGCACTGCCAAGGGAGAGGCTCCGCGCAGGGGCTTGTATGCAAAACGCTCGACCAAAACACCGAGAACCACGCAGCAAACGATCGCGGCGATCAGTGCCAAAATGGGGTGCCCTGCGGCAAGAAGCGTTAAGTACATGGCGTATCCGCCCACCATGATAATATCACCGTGTGCAAAGTTCAGCATTTTTGCAATGCCGTAAACCATGGTGTAACCAAGGGCAATGATCGCGTAGGTGCCACCTGCGGAAAGCCCGTTGATAAGTGCTGTAATAAAATTCATACTCTTACCTTAAATCCGTTTATGACGACAAATGCTGACGCGGACCTCCGCGCCAGCAATTTGCCGTACTATTTTTGTTTGTTAAAATCAGTTTGCTTCCTTGATCACGTAAGCCACAGCGTCCTTTTCCACGAAGCCGGTGGATGCCCACTTTACAGTGCCCGTGCCGGTTACGCTGTTCGTGTAGGTGAAGCTGCCGTTAAACTGCTCCTTGAGGATCTCGCAAAGCTCGCTGGCGGAAATATCAGCAGTGATCTCCTTGCCTGCATCGATCGCGGTCTTCATTGCGTAGTAGAGCGCGTAAACACAGTCGTAAGCAGAAGCACCGAACTGATTGAGGGGTGCGTTCGGATATTTTGCCTTGTAAGCCTTGATGTAATCGGCAGCCTTACCCGTGGTTGCGGAGGAGTTGAAGTGAGAGAGCATGGAAACCTTTTGGGGAATGGTGGTGATATCAAATCCCTCAACAGAGGTATCGATGCCGTCAAAGCCGTCGCAGCCGTAGTAGGTAGCGTTGTTGGCAACCTTGCCCACAGCCTTGGTCATAAATGCTGCGGCAGGGGTGTAGTAGATAGGCATGAAAATGAAGGTGCACTCCTGCAGCTGGGTAACCTGGCTGGTGAAGTCAACGGTTGCCTCATCACCCGTAAAGGTTGCCACAACAGCAGCATCCTTAAGCGCCGTGGGAATGGTAGCCATGAACTGCTCGTAAAGGCCGGTGGAGTAGTTGTCGTCGGACTTGTAAAGAACACCGAGCTTACCAAGCGTGTTCGCCTCGTAAAGGCTCTTTACGTAGTTGCCGGCGTAGGTACCCTGGTTGCCGTCTGCAAAGCACATTTGATAAGCGTTGTTCTCTTTTACAACGTCATTGGCAGATGCAGAGGGGGTAAGGAAGAAGAGGTTTGCATCCTTGGAAAGCTTTGCAAACTCAAGGCAGGGGCCCGAGGTTACGCAGCCGAGTGCGACCTGCATGCCCTCTGCTTCCATAGCAGCGTAGTTGGTTGCCACCTTGCTTGCATCGTGTGCATCATCGGTGGAAAGCAGCTCAAACTTGATGCCGTTGAGGCCGCCTGCAGCGTTGATCTCTTCAATGGCAAGCTTTGCGGAGTTGGCTACCGCAATACCGTAGGATGCAGCAGCACCCGTGAGGGGACCGGAAAGACCGATCTTAATTGTTCCGCTATCCTTTTTGCAGGAGGAAAGCGTAGCGGCGCAGGTTGCGATCATAAGCACCGCGAGGAAAAGTGCAAGAATTTTTTTCATGATGTAACTCCTTTTGTAAAAAATAGGATTGTCTGCTCGGCACAGTATCACCGAAGACATGCACAAATTATACCGCAAAAATTCGCGTTTGGCAATAGTCAATTTGCACAAAAACTCTTATTATTTATATAATAATACATTATTTTTTCGTTTTTTTGCTAAAAACGCACAGGGAGCGAATATTTTTTCAAATAAATCTTGTCAGTACCCACTGCTGTCTGCTATACTAATAAAAGCAATTTTTGCATAACGCGCCCAAAATATCACAAGATAAGAAAAACTGTGTGAGGGGACGCTTATGCTGTTTTCATCCTTTCTTTTTTTGTTTTGGTTTCTGCCCGCGGCACTCCTGCTTTACTTTGCCCTGCCCTCGCTCGTTCGGCGCATTTCGGGTGGGCGCGTGCGTGCGCGTGCTCTGTTTTTTTTGCGTAATGCCATTTTGCTTTTCCTCAGTCTGCTTTTTTACGGCTGGGGCGAGCCGCTTTACGTGTTTTTGATGATCGCAACCGTGGTGGCTGATTATTTATTCGGCCTTTGGGTAAGCGCCTCATCTCGCCCCAAGGCGGTGCTGTGCCTCTCGATCGTTTTCAATCTCGGGCTTCTGTTTTATTTCAAATATGCCGCCTTCTTTTTTGGCATATTCGGTATCGATATCCCCGTCCCACGCATGCCGATCGGCATCTCCTTTTATACCTTTCAAGCACTTTCCTACGTTGCCGACGTGTATTTTGGGCGCGTACGGGCAGAACGCAGCGTTGTTGCGTTTGGGGCATACGTGTCGCTTTTTCCGCAGCTGATCGCCGGGCCTATTGTGCGGTACAGCGATGTGGCAAGCGAGCTTGGGGATCGCCGCCACAGCGTTTCACATGCCGCGGCAGGCGCGCGGTGCTTTATTGCGGGACTTTGCAAAAAGGTGCTTCTTGCGAACCCCGCAGGCGCGCTGTTTCACACCTTTGCCGCGCGCGGCGTGGGTGCACTCTCGCTTTCGGGCGCGTGGCTCGCGCTCCTCTCGTTCTCGCTTCAGATCTATTTTGATTTTTCGGGCTATTCCGATATGGCAGTGGGGCTTGGGCGCGTGTTTGGCTTTCGCTTTCCCGAAAACTTCCGTTACCCCTATACTGCGGTAAGCTTTACCGATTTTTGGCGGCGGTGGCACATCACGCTCTCCTCCTTTTTTAAAGAATACGTGTACTTCCCTCTCGGCGGCAGTCGCCACGGCACGCTCCGCACAATTCTTAACCTTTTTGCAGTATGGCTCCTCACGGGGCTTTGGCACGGCGCGGGCTGGAATTTTGTTTTGTGGGGGCTTTACTATTTTTTGCTTTTGGTGCTTGAAAAGTTTGTGCTTTCCCGCGTGCCGGTAAGCACGCCCGGGGCGTGTCGCCGGGCGCTGACCCTCTTTGGCATTCTTTTCGGGTGGCTGCTTTTCGCCTTTGACGGCAGTGAAAGCTATTTAACCCTCCCCCGACTCGGCGCCTTCCTCGCGGCGATGCTCGGTAAGAACGGGGCTTTTTTGGATAACGACCTTTTTGACCTTGTCCGCCACCTGCCCTTCCTTTTGATCGCGGTACTCGGCTGTACCCCCCTGCCCCGTAAGGCTTTTGCACACATTTATAAAAAACGCGGCACGTTTGGGGTCGTTTTGCCGATTTTGGGGCTTCTGCTCTCTCTTTGCTACCTTGCCGATAGCTCGTTCAACCCCTTTCTTTACTTTCGATTTTAATTTTGTGAGGTGTCTTTATGATCTCCCTGCTCGGTCGCCTATTCATCAAAAACAGCAACGACGTACAAGATCCCCTTGTGCGGCGCGCGTGGGGCACGCTTGTCGCGGTGCTTGGTATCATTTTAAATCTTATTCTTTTTGCCGCTAAATTTTTGATCGGCATCCTCACGGGGGCACTCTCCATTCAAGCCGATGCTGTAAACAACCTTTCCGATGCGGGCGGCTCTGTGGTTTCGCTTGTCAGCTTTAAGCTCTCGGCAAAGCCCGCAGACCGTGAGCACCCCTTCGGGCACGCACGTATCGAATACGTGGCTTCCCTTGTGGTTTCCTTCTTTATTCTTTTTATCGGCGTTGAGCTGGTGCGTGATGCCATAGGTAAATTTATTGCCCCCACGCCGCTAATGCTTGACGGCGTGGCGATCGCAGTGCTCTCCCTTTCCATTCTCTGCAAGCTTTGGATGGCATTTTTTAACCGCAAGGTCGGCAAACGCATTGACTCCGACGTCATGCGCGCCACTGCCACGGACAGCCTCTCCGATGCCGCCGCCACCGCCGCCGTGCTTGCCGCCAATCTCTTGGGTCTGCTGCTGCCCGATGCCGCCGCGCTTTACATCGACCCCGTGATGAGTATTTTGGTTGCCACGCTGATCTTTGTGGCAGGCCTCAGAGTCCTTCTCGAAACAAAAAACTCCATTTTGGGCAAGGCACCCGATGCGGCAGTTGTAAGTGCCATTCGCCGCATCGTGGCAGAGTACCCCGAGGCACTGGGGATCCACGATCTGATCGTGCACAGCTACGGCCCCGGTCGCACGCTCGCTTCCCTGCACATCGAGGTGGACGGCAAAGAGGATATTTTTCGCTCACACGATACCATTGATCTCATTGAAAGAAGGCTTGCCGAGGAGGAGCATATCGCGTGCACCATTCATATGGATCCCATTATCACCGATGATGAGGAGCTTAAAAAATGGCTTTCTATTGCAAGAGAAGCGGTCACCTCGGTAGACACGCGTATCGAGATCCACGATTTTCGCATTGTGCCGGGGCTCACGCACACCAACCTTATTTTTGATATTGCCGTGCCGTTTGAGCTAAAAACCCCCGAGCAGGAGCTAAAGGATATGATCGATGCCAAGGTCCGCGCCATGGATCCCTCATATTTTACCGTTATAACCGTTGACAGAATATAAATATTAGAAAGAAAAAAGCCTGCATTTCCCTTTTTGGGGGATATGTTACAGGTTTTTTTCATATTTTAAAATTTTTTAGAAAAGTTCTAAAAAACTATTGACAAATGCAAAAATCCATGTTAAGATAAAGATGTTCCAAGGTGAACCGTTGGAAAGGTCCAACGCTGACTATGATATAATTTTGAGATAAAAAGGAGATTTCGGTTATGAAAAAATTTATTTGCTCTGTTTGCGGTTACGTACACGAGGGTGATTCCGCCCCTGAAAGATGCCCCCAATGCAAGGTTCCTGCTGAGAAGTTTAATGAGGTAAAGGAAAACGAGCGCACCTGGGCTGCTGAGCACGTGGTAGGTGTTGCAAAGGGTGCTCCCGAAGAGATCATTGAGGGTCTGCGCGCCAACTTTATGGGTGAGTGCACCGAGGTTGGTATGTACCTTGCCATGGCACGCGTGGCACACCGCGAGGGCTACCCCGAGATCGGTCTTTACTGGGAGAAGGCTGCCTATGAGGAGGCAGAGCACGCTGCAAAGTTTGCAGAGCTCCTTGGTGAGGTCGTGACCGACTCTACCAAAAAGAATCTTGAAATGCGCGTAGAAGCTGAGAACGGCGCAACCGCAGGTAAGTTTGAGCTTGCCAAAATGGCAAAGCAGCTGAACCTTGACGCCATTCACGACACCGTGCATGAAATGGCACGCGACGAGGCACGCCACGGTAAGGCATTCGAGGGCCTGCTTCAGAGATATTTCGGTTAATGCCAAGAGGTGACGGCGATGCAAGCAAATTACATGATCTGCAACTGCAAGCAGGTAAGCTATATTGATATTGCAAACGCACTGGAATCCCACACGAAATTTGAAAACGTGCTTGAGGTCTTTGAGGATATTCAAAGACAGACCCATTGCTCCACGGGCTGTGGCGGCTGCCACCAAAAGGTGCTCGACACCATTTCCGAGATCATGATGGGTAAATAATAACCAAAAAGGAGCTTTCTTCGGAAAGCTCCTTTTTCGTAGCAAATATTACCGCGGCTCGGTTTTTACCATTGCCTCAAGGCAAACGGCATCATCCTTTTTGGTGCGGAAGTAATACGTGCCGTCGCCTGCGTCGGCGCGCTCCACGGTAACCGTATCACCAAAGGCTGCCTCGCGGTGATAGGCAAGCGACATGCCGACCACGCGGGCACGCGCGGGATCGGGCAAAAAATCGCACACCATATCGGGGTATTTGGTGTTATTCATGTGCATATTGTAATCAAGATCGGCATAGGTAATGCGGCGCTCCCCCACCCTTTCAAAGGAAAGCGTGCGCGGCGCGCGAAAGCGCACGGGTGTATCGGTTTTGATCTCGGGCTCATCTCCGAAGGAAAGCGGAAAATCCGCGCACGAAACAAGCGTGCGATCCGTCAAGCGCACCAACGCCCAGAGCGAGTGGCAGCGCGCCACCAATTCCTCGCCGCAAAACACCGCAAAGCCACGCGGAAAGGTATACCCGTGCGCCTCGCAGGTAAAGGTTTCTACCCGTATTTTTTCAAACGCCGCAAGGGGGCGCAAAACGTCAAAGGCAATGCGGCTCAAAATAAAGCCCACGCCATCCTTGTCACGTATGTCATCCAGCGTTTTGCCCGATGCCGCAAATTGCATATTGCTGGTTTCCTGCATGAGCGCAAGGAGCGCAGAGGGGCGCATCTCGCGCATGGCATCGGTGTCGTGCCAGCGCACGGTGTGATTTTCAATATGTTTCATTTCTCACCATTCTAAAAAGCATTTTTTACTTTTGTCGATCAAGAAGTGCTCTTTTACATTCTCCTCACAGATCGGCTAAAAATCAAAGCCCTGCAATGGCGCCTTATCTCGCTCACGCGAGATAGGAAGAACCCTTCGGCTTCTTCCACCGCCGTAGCAATGACTGATCAATGAAAAATCAAAGCCCTGCAGGAGCAACGCCGCACCGATCGGCTAAAAATCAAAGCCCTGCAAGGCGCACCGGAAAAAGAAAGGCGAAGGCGTAGTAATCTACGTCGAGCCGCTTTTGAGGAGCAACGCCGCAGGGCAAAGATTTTTCGTCGATCAAAGACCGATCGACGAAAAGAGCAAGCGATACAAGACGCACCGGAGCAGACGGGCGACGGCGTAGTCATCTACGTCGAGATCGTCTGCGAGGAGCAACGCCGTAGCGCGCCGCTATTTTTGTCGATCAAAGAGTGTTGGAGGACCCGAGCACGTTCTTAATCTTATGCTGTACCATCTTCTTGACCTCGGCACGTGCAACCGTAAGGTAACCGCGGGGGTCAAATACACCGGGCTCGTTTGCAAATACGCGGCGAATGCCTGCGGTCATTGCAAGACGAATATCGGAGTCGATATTGATCTTGCAAACAGCCATAGAAGCGGCACGGCGAAGCTGCTCCTCGGGAATACCCACAGCATCGGGCAGCTTGCCGCCGAGCTCGTTGATCTCCTTTACGCACTCCTGTGCAACCGAGGATGCACCGTGCAAAACGATCGGGAAGCCGGGCAGACGTTTTTCGATCTCCTCAAGAATATCAAAGCGAAGGGGCGGGGGAACAAGGATCCCCTGCTCGTTGCGCGTGCATTGCTTTGCCGTAAATTTGTATGCGCCGTGAGAGGTTCCGATAGAAATGGCAAGCGAATCAACACCCGTACGGGTCACAAACTCCTCAACCTCCTCGGGACGGGTATAAGAGGAGTGCTCTGCCACAACGTCATCCTCAACGCCTGCAAGCACACCAAGCTCGCCCTCTACCACAACGCCGTGTGCGTGTGCATATTCCACTACCTTCTTTGTCAGAGCGATGTTATCCTCAAAGCTGTGGTGCGAGCCGTCGATCATCACCGAGGTAAAGCCACCGTCGATGCAGGACTTGCAGATCTCAAAATCCGCACCGTGATCAAGATGAAGCGCAAAATCAATACCGCTATCCTCAACAGCCGCCTTCGCAAGTGCCAGCAGATAGGCATGCTTGGCATATTTGCGCGCACCGGCAGATACCTGCAAAATAACGGGGGATTTTTCCTCAGCCGCCGCCTCGGTGATCGCCTGAATGATCTCCATATTGTTAATATTAAAAGCACCGATGGCGTATTTGCCCTCATATGCCTTTTTAAACATTTCCTTGGTTGTAACAAGAGCCATGACTTTTTCTCCTTGCAATATAAATATTCATATACATAATTATATTAAAAACAGCCTTAAAAATCAATAGCTTTTCTCAAAAAAGTGAAATTTTCGCTACCTGCGGTAGCACCGACACCTAAAACGGTGTTAGCAAAAAGGAATCAACGCAAAGGGATTCGTTGGTGGCGAGGGGCTCCCTCCCGTTTTCGGCGAGTTCAAGAATTGCGCGCCCTCGGCTTCTTGCCTCGGTCGAGATCCGTTCCTCGCGCTCTCTTGCGCTCGTCAGGATGACAGAATAAGGGCGTTGTTCGCAAAAACCGCTTTGTCTGCACCCCACCCGTGCCGTAAATACGGCAGGTGTGCGCCTATCCCATTACGCCCCCGTGCTCTGCGTGCTGTGCATCGCCGTCTGCCACGCCCGTGGCAATAGGGGCTTCACCCGTGCTTGCCACAGCAGCCGGCACAGTATACGTGCCAAAGGGCGGAACGGGGTCTGCGGTTGTGGGGCGCGCGGGCAGGCGCGCGCCGTGCGGCAGGAGCCCCAAGCTCACGGCAATGGCGTTGTCGATCTCAAACATGATCTCCTCGTCAAGATGCCCCATTTTTTCGCGCAATCTGCGCTTATCAAGTGTACGTACCTGTTCGAGAAGCACTACCGAATCTCGCGCGAGCCCTGCGCGCTCGGCATAAACATCAATATGTGTGGGTAGCTTGGTTTTCCCCATACGTGAGGTAATGGCGGCGGCAATTACGGTGGGACTGTATTTGTTTCCAACATCGTTTTGTATGATCAGCACAGGGCGCACCCCTCCCTGCTCCGACCCTACAACCGGACTAAGATCCGCATAATATATATCGCCGCGCTTCACACTGATCATCATACTCTCCTCCAATTTCTTAACACGCCACATCGGCGCTTCTGATGCTATTATTTTACCCCTTGGCACGCCTTTAATCACCGTGCACCGTTTTTCTCAAGCGATCTCTATTTCATTGTATGCAGCCCCTGTCGAAAAAGAAAAGGATCTGGCGATATCTCACTTTTTGTGGCATTGTTTTTTTCGCTACTCCTTGTATTTGCAATAATATTATGCTATAATAGTAAGGATAGCTTTAACGGGAGGGCCGCATGGATACGATTTTAACCGAATCAAAAAAGAATACCGTGCCCCTCGTGGACGGGGCACAGGCGGCGCGTTGCCACCTGTTAAGTGAGGATAGCCTGCGGCGCATGCGCCTGCTGCCAACAAGTCCGCCCGTTGCGCGTACCGCCGAGGAAAACGGCAGCTTTACCTATTATTTTGATCCAAATAAAGTCAAGGAAGCACCTGCCGGCTACAAATACGGCAAAAAGCTTTCCGATACCGCACCCTCTCGCAAGGGCGGACATGCTGCGGGGGAGATCCGCCGCATCAGTGCCCGCCAAGCTGCGGCACAGGGGCTTTACCCCAAAGAGGTGCTCGCGCGCATGTATTATGAGCCGACCGAGGCACCTGCCGCGTATTATATTAAAAAAAGCGGCGAGCGCGTGGAGCTTTACGACCGCGCCGCCTGCCGCCGTCTGCCCCTGCCCTGTGCCAAGTGTGGAGGGGAGGTGCGTTATCGCGCCAAGCTTTGTCGCAGCTGCTACCAAACCGAGCTTGCCAAGCGTTGCGCCGCGGGCGACAAAAAGCGTACCGCTTATTACGGCATGGACAGATCGCGCGTGCTCTTTTTTGATCTTGAGCTCACGGGCGTTTACGATCACGACGAGATCCTGTCGGTTTCCATTATCAACGGCAACGGAGAAACGGTGCTTCATACCCTGACGCGCCCGCAGCGTCAAAAGCGTTGGAAGCGCACCGAAAAAATTCACGGCATTACGCCCGAAATGGTAAAAAACGCCCCAACGCTTGCCGATATCACGCCTCAGCTGGTAGAGATCTTTAACAACGCCGACCGCCTGATCGCCTTTGGCACCTCTACTGATTTTTCTCATTTGCGCCGCATTTACAATACCCGTGACGAGCGCGATCGCATGCACGGAAAGCTGCTGGATTGCGCCACTGAATTTGCACATTACGTGCATGAGCACGAGGTGGAGCTGACCCACCTGTCGCTCACCGATGCAATGACACATTTTTCTCTCGATTGGGAAGGCACAGCGCACACCTCCCTTGCCGACACCGATGCGTGCCGCAAGGTTTTCGAAACGCTCTTTCCCCACTATTTTGAAAGCGAGGCTATGTAATGGATCTGTTTTTTGGCTTTGATAAACCCGTATTAAACGAGGAGGGGCTCTCGCTCCTTTGCACGCTTTACGACGATCTTTTGGTCGAAATGTACGAGGCGTTGTTAAAGGAGGAAGAGATCCCCTATCTCAAAAAGGACCGCAGCGGTGGCGGCGCGATCCGCATTTTAATGGGTAACAATCCGCACGGCACCGATATTTACGTGCCTTCTGCGCACGTGGAGCGCGCCCGAGAGCTTTTGATGGCAGAGGGCGATGATAGCGATTACGGCAGTGACGATGCCGTAACGGAAAGCGACGAGTAAAGGGTACCCGCCATGAAGGAAATTTTACTGTGTAAATACGGCGAGATCGTGTTAAAGGGTGCCAACCGCCGTTATTTTGAGGACCTGCTCGGCAAGGAGCTGCGCTTTCGTGCGGCATCCTTTGGCAATTTCAGCGTAACCTGGGCACAAAGCACCGTTTATATCGAGCCAAAGGATGAATTTGCCGATCTTGAGGGCATGTTTGAGGCGGCACGGCGCCTCTTTGGCATTGCGGGCGTGGTGCGCGCGGCAGTAGCGGAAAAGAACATGGAAAGCATCCTTGCTACCGCAAAAGCCTATTTGCCCCCCTTTCTTACGGGCAAAAAAACCTTTAAGGTAGAGGCAAAGCGCTCGGACAAGGCGTTTCCCCTCTCCTCGCCCGAGATCTCGCGCGAGGCGGGCGGTGCGATCCTTTCGGTCATGCCGCACCTTCGTGTTGACGTGCACAACCCCGATGTTACCGTGCGCGTAGAGGTGCGCGAAACCGCGGCTTATGTGCACGCAGGACAGTTCAAGGGTGCGGGCGGCTTGCCCGTGGGTGCGGGCGGCAAGGGCTTGCTGCTGCTCTCGGGCGGCATTGATTCACCCGTGGCGGGCTGGATGATGGCAAAGCGCGGCGTCAAGCTCGAGGCTCTTTACTTTGAGTCCATGCCCTACACCAGCGAGCAAGCGCGCCAAAAGGTGCTGGATCTCGCGAGCCTTGTGGCACGCTGGGCAGGCAGCATGCAGGTAAACGTCATATCTCTGACGCACATCCAAGAGGAATTGGTAAAGCACTGCGACGAGGAATATTTCACCCTGCTTTTGCGCCGCTTTATGATGCGGCTCGCCAACCGCGTGGCGGGTCTTAAGGGGTGCGAGGCACTCATTACGGGCGAGAGCCTTGGGCAGGTCGCCTCGCAGACCATGCAGGCATTAAACGTGACAAACGCGATTGCCGCCTACCCCGTATTTCGCCCCTGCATCGGCATGGATAAGGAGGAGATCGTGCAGATCGCGCGCATGATCGACACCTTTGAAACCTCTATCCTGCCCTTTGAGGATTGCTGTACCGTCTTTACCCCCAAGCACCCCAAAACACGCCCCGTGTTAGAAAAGGTGGAGGAGCAGGAGCAAAAGCTGCCTGTTGACGAGCTGGTGGACGAGGCATTTGCCACCCTGCAATCCTTTTACATTCGCGCAAAATTTTAATATATGGATAAGGAAGTGTAACCATGACCAAGATCGATATTTTCTCGGGATTTCTCGGCGCGGGCAAGACCACGCTGATCAAAAAGCTGATCCGTGAGGCTTACAAAGGCGAGCGACTTGTGCTGATTGAAAACGAATTTGGCGAGATCGGCATTGACGGCGGGTTTCTGGCCGATGCTGGCATTGTTGTCAACGAAATGAACTCGGGCTGTATTTGCTGCAGCCTGGTGGGTGATTTTGGCGAGGCACTGAAAAAGGTGCTGACCGAATACGCGCCCGACCGTATCCTCATCGAGCCCTCGGGCGTTGGCAAGCTCTCCGACGTGGTGCGTGCCGTTGGGGGCATTGGCGAGGCGGAGCTTGAAATTTCGGGTATTGTTACAGTAGCCGATGCCAAGAAATGCCGCATGCACATGCGCAATTTCGGCGAGTTTTTCAACGACCAGATCGCAAACGCGGGCACCATTGTGTTAAGCCACACCAAGGGGCTTTCCGAGGAGCAGCTGCATGCCGCAACAGAAGCCCTGCGCCAACAAAACGACCGCGCCGTGATCGTAACCACCGATTGGGAGGAGCTCACAGGCGCACAGCTGCTTGCCGCCATAACGGGCACCGATACCCTTGCAGCCGAGCTTGGGCGCCTAACAAAGGAGCTCTGCCCCACTTGCGGACATCCGCATGGGCATCATCACCACGATGAGGACTGCCATTGCCATGAGCATCATCACCACGATGAGGATTGCCACTGCCATGAGCATCATCACCATGACGAGGATTGCCACTGTCATGAGCATCATCACCATGACGAGGACTGCCACTGCCATGAGCATCATCACCATGACGAGGATTGCCACTGCCATGAGCATCATCACCATGACGAGGATTGCCACTGCCATGAGCATCACCACCACGCCGATGAGGTGTTTATCAGCTACGGTGCCGAAACCGCCAAACGCTACAACAAGGCGGCACTGCTGCGTGCTCTTTCGGCACTTGACGATACCGAAAAATACGGCACGGTACTGCGCGCCAAGGGCATTGTTGCGGGCGAGGGGGACAAATGGCTCCACTTTGATTACGTGCCCGGCGAGGGCGACGTGAGAGAAGGCTCCGCCGCTATCATCGGCCGCCTTTGCGTGATCGGCGCAGAGCTGAACAAAGCCGCCCTTTCCGATCTACTCGGCGTTACGCTCAAATAAGGTGAAGCTATGGCAAATAACATTCCCGTATATCTGTTTACCGGCTTTCTTGAAGCCGGCAAAACCAAAATGATACAAGAAACCCTTGAGGACGAGGGCTTTAACGATGGCTGCAGGATCCTGCTGCTCACCTGCGAGGAGGGGCTTGAGGAATACGACGCCACGCGCTTTTTTGGCAAAAACGTATACCAAGTGACGGTGGAAAACGAGGGGGATCTTACCCCCGCCCTGCTTGAACGCGTGACCAAGGAGCACAGACCTGAGCGCGTCGTGATAGAATACAACGGCATGTGGCAGCTGAATACGCTCTACGAGAGTCTGCCGCGCAGCTGGTATATCTTTCAGCAGCTCCTGTTTATCGATGCCACCACTGCGATCAGCTACAACGCGAACATGCGCAGCCTTATGGTAGATAAGCTGGGAGATGCCGAGCTGGTGATCTTTAACCGCGCCGATACTGCCGACCGTATGGCTCTGCACAAGCTGGTGCGCGGCATCAGCCGCCGCGCGCGCATTGCCTACGAAACCGCCGCCGAGGAGCTCGAATACGACGAGATCGAGGATCCCCTGCCCTTTGACAAAAACGCCCCCGTTGTTGCCATTGCAGACGAGGACTATGCGCTCTTTTACCGCGATCTTGCCGATGAGATGCCGGAATACGACGGGAAGACCGTAAAATTCAAGGGACTTGTGGCGCGCGACCGCGCGCTTGGCAAGCGTGCGATCGTGATCGGCAGGCACGTAATGACCTGCTGTCAGGATGACATTGCCTACCAGGGCGTTGTGTGCAATTTTGATCGCGAGGTAGGACTGAAAACAGGCGAGTGGGCGATCGTGACCGCTAAGATCAAGGTGGAGCCGCACAAGCTTTACGGCGGCGTAGGCCCCGTGCTCTATGCCACCGACATAGCACTCACCTCCGAGCCGAAACAGCCGGTAGCGACCTTTTATTGATAGAGAGGGAAAGAAGGGGCTGATTCATTTAGCGCCGAACAAAAACACACGAAAAGAAAATAAAAGGAAAACCGCTTTTTCTGTCACAAAAATGGCAGGGAAAGCGGTTTTTAGGTAGAAATTCTTACGAATTTCAATTTTTATGTGTGT
>JAFVOQ010000071.1 GCA_017505785.1 Clostridia bacterium | reverse complement strand
TTTTCTCCTTTCGTGTTGCAATAGACTTGAGCATCTTATTGTACCACGTTAGGAGATTTTTTGGTATAACCTTTGTTGCCCACCCGCATAGCGGGTGGTTGTCTGTTTCGCGCTGCGCGCTCAACTGCCTAAAGGCACTAGTGGAAAACGGAGAGGTCCTTTTGCAAAAGGACCTCTCCGTTTTTGTTTTGCTCCGCGAAACGAATTTACCCACTCACCCGAAAGACTTTGCAAATAAAGATATCGTTAGTAGGGGAGGGGTTCTCCCTCCCGTTTTTTTACACATCAGAGATGCGGGAGGGAGAACCCCTCCCCTACGTGTTTATGTGCGAACAACGTGCGCTGTAACACTGCATCTGGCAGGGGCGATTCACGAATCGCCCCTGCCAAAAAACATCTACCTCCTAAAGAACGCCTTGGTTTCGGCTTCGATGCGGCGGTAAGAGAAAAACAGTGCTAAAAGGTTTAAAAGTGTCATGACGGCAAGCACGGTATCCGTCAGGTCCCACACAAGTGCAGGGGCAGCGATGCTGCCGAGTACCGTTGCCAGCAGAGCACCGCCAAGCAAGAAATGCGGCGCGCGGCGATGCTTGGTAAGATAACAAATCGCCTCCCTGCCGTAATGCGACCAGCAAAGCACCGTGGCAAAGGCAAAAAACACCACCGAAACGGCTATCAGCGGCGGTGCAACACCGCCAAGCACCGCGCCAAATGCACCGATTGCGGTAAATACCCCTCCCCCTGACTGCTCTGTTCCGCTGACAAGGATCACAAGTGCCGTGAGGGTACAAAGCAATACCGTATCCACAAAGACCTCAAATATGCCCCAAAAGCCCTGCTGTGCGGGGCTTTTGGCGTTGGCGGCAGCATGGGCGATCGGCGCGGTACCGCACCCCGCCTCATTGGATACCAGCCCACGCGAAACGCCGTACCGTATCGCCTTATTTGTCACAATCCCTGCTATACCGCCCATGCCGCCCTGCAAAGTAAATGCCCCCTTAAAAATTGCGCGAAATGCTTCGGGCAATGCCGCGCGACGCAGGAAAAGAACAGCAAAAGAAAGTATGCAGAATAGCAAACACACAAAGGGCACTAGTATGGCACACACGCTCTCAACGCGCTCCGCGCCCCTCCAAAGGATGATCACCGCAAGCCCTCCCATAACAAGCCCCGTAAGGATTGGCGGAACACCAAACACCCCTGAAAGTGCTTCGGCAGCGGCATTTGCCTGGATCATAGTGCCAAGCGTTAAAGCGCAAAGCACGCAAAGAATTGCAAACACCGAGGCAAGCACCGATCCCAATCTGCCGCGAAATGTTTCCTTTATATAATACATTGCGCCACCGTGCGCCACAGCACACGTCACGTCATCATATTGGCGTGTGAGCTGCGCCAGCACGATCTCTGCATATTTCAGGGACATGGCAAGTAGTGCCGCCACCCACATCCAAAACACCGCACCTGCACCGCCAAATGCAATTGCCGTAGCAACCCCTGCAATATTCCCTACACCGAGTGTGCCTGCAAGTGCTACCGTCAGCGCACGTGCGGGTGAGGTGCCGCCATCCCCCTGTGCACGGAGCATACCGAGGACCGTTCTTTTGGGGTATTGTAAAAAGTATCTACCTATTTTAAAAGTAAAGTATCCGCCAGCCAAAAACAGGCAAAACGGCAGTAACACGCCTGATAAAACTTCTGCCACCATAACAGCACTCTCCATTTTGTTAACAATATGTGAACAATGCAAAATTCACTTGATTTTTCCAGCATTTGGTGTAAAATAATCTTATGAGTTAGCACTCCCACGATATGAGTGCCAAAATTCTACAAGCTTTTGCAATAAACATGTTAAAGGAGGCAAAAAACATGACACTGAAACCTTTAGCCGATCGCGTAGTTGTAAAGCTCGTTGAGGCGGAAGAAAAAACAAAATCCGGTCTGATCCTCACGGCAGCATCACAGGAAAAACCGCAGGTAGCCGAGGTCGTAGCTGTTGGTCCCGGCGGACTTGTTGACGGAAAAGAAGTTGAAATGATCGTAAAAGTGGGTGACCGCGTGATCACCGGCAAGTATTCGGGCACCGAGGTAAAATGCGACGGTGTGGAATACAACATCGTGCGCCAGAGCGATATTCTGGCAATTGTAGAGTAAGGAGAATATTACAATGGCAAAGGAAATTCTTTACGGCATTGAGGCGCGTGATGCCCTGTGCCGCGGCATTGACAAGCTGGCAAACACCGTTAAGATCACGCTTGGCCCCAAAGGCAGAAACGTGGTGCTTGACAAGAAATACGGTGCCCCCCTCATCACCAACGACGGCGTAACGATCGCCAAGGAGATCGAGCTTGAAAACCAAGCCGAGGACATGGGTGCACGTCTTGTACGCGAGGTTGCAACCAAGACCAACGACGCAGCCGGTGACGGTACCACCACCGCAACCCTGCTTGCACAGGCATTTGTGCGCGAGGGTATGAAAAACGTTACCGCAGGTGCCAACCCCATGGTGCTCCGCAAGGGCATGAAAAAGGCTGTTGAACGCGCTGTCGAGTGCCTTGTTGCCAACTCTAAAAAGGTGAACGGCTCCGAGGATATTGCTCGTGTCGGCACTATTTCCGCAGGTGACGAGGTGATCGGCACGCTGATCGCCGATGCCATGGAAAAGGTAACGGCTGACGGCGTGATCACCGTTGAGGAATCCAAATCCGCTGACACCTACTCCGAGGTGGTTGAGGGCATGCAGTTTGACCGCGGCTACCTCTCCCCCTACATGGCAACCGACATGGATAAAATGGAGGCTGTCATTGATGATGCGATGATCCTCATCACAGACAAAAAGATCTCTAACATTCAAGAGGTTCTTCCCCTCCTTGAGCAAATGGTGCAGGCAGGCAGAAAGCTGGTTATCATTGCAGAGGACGTAGAGGGTGAAGCCCTTACCACGCTGGTACTCAACAAGCTGCGCGGCACCTTCACCTGTGTTGCGGTAAAAGCCCCCGGCTTTGGTGACCGCCGCAAGGAAATGCTGCAGGATATCGCGATCCTCACGGGTGGCGAGGTGATCTCCTCCGAGCTTGGACTTGAGCTCAAGGACACCACTCTCATGCAGCTCGGCCGTGCCCGTCAGGTAAAGATCAACAAGGAAAATACCATTATCGTGGGCGGCGCAGGCGACAGCGGCGCGATCAAGAGCCGCGTTTCGCAGATCAAGAACGCCATTGAAACCACCACCTCTGACTTTGACCGCGAAAAGCTGCAGGAGCGTCTTGCCAAGCTCGCAGGCGGCGTTGCCGTCATTAAGGTTGGCGCTGCAACCGAGGCTGAAATGAAGGAGAAGAAGCTCCGCATTGAGGATG
>JAFVOQ010000070.1 GCA_017505785.1 Clostridia bacterium | reverse complement strand
TTGCTTGCAAAATGCGGTTGTTTAAACCGCAAAGGGTATTTCATGAGGCGCCGCATATCTTTGGATAAGCAATCACAATACGCGCCTCAAACACCATATCATGCCGAGATCACGCCTTCCGCATCTAAATGACTCAGCCCCGTTTTTTGCCCCACGGCAAAAAACATTCACTCCCTCTCCCCAAAACTTTTGGAAAGGGGAATTTTACAGGGCATCTACAAGCACATTTTACATCGTGCACCCTGTTCGCACATCCTTTATATTGTCATCCTGAGGTGGACTGCAAAGCCCACCGCGAGGATCTCCAAAAACGCAAATAGCGTTTTTGGCGGTGTGTTCGCACATACCTTTAGGGGCGTCAGCAAAAAAACCGCTTTCTCTATTGCCAAAGCAGTAGGAAAAGCGGTTTATTTTATTGGTTGTTTTTTAAGGATTATGCCTCGTCTGCCTGGGGAGCAAGTGCAGCATCAAATATATCGGTAACCGCCTTGTCGGGTGCCTTGGTGAGAAGCGACACGCCAACGGTGATGATTGCGCCCGCAATAAAGCCGGGAACGATCTCATAAACGCCGGTAACCGCAACAGGATTTTTGATGATCGTGTTGGTAAAGAGAACCAGCCAAAGAATATCCACCACTGCACCGCCGATGATGCCCGCAACCGCGCCCTTATAATTCAGGCGTCGCCAGAACAGAGAAAGGATCACAACAGGGCCAAACGCCGAGCCAAACAGGCCCCACGCATTTTCAACCATTGCCATGATGTTGCTTGCCCAAGCGCTGTTATCGCCAAGACCCGAGGCGGCGATTACAAATGCCACTACAGCAACCGCAAGCACCACCAGGCGGCTTGCCCAGGTCACCTCACTGTCGCTCGCTTTACCGCGGCGAATGAGGGGCTTATAGAGGTCGGATGCGAAGGAGGAGGAGGCAACGAGAAGCTGGCTGTCTGCTGTGGACATCGATGCCGCGATAATAGCGGCAAGCAAAACACCCGCAATAAAGCCGGGGAACAGTTTTTGCACAATCTCAATGAAAATGTTTTGCTGGTTACCCGCAGGCAGCAGCATTGCCGCAAGCGACGAGCCGTCAGCAAAGATATAGGTTCTGCCAAGGAAGGCAATAAAAATTGCTGCGGCGAGGGTAACGACCAGCCAAGAAATCGCTACCGTAGCAGACTTTTTGATCATGGAAGCTTTTTTGATCGACATGAAACGTACCAGAATATGGGGCATGCCGAAATATCCAAGTCCCCAGCCAAGACCCGATACGATATCCTGCCACGAGGCAGCAAAAGGATTGGGATTGAAGGCAGAAACGCCGGGCAGAAATGCCTGCTGGAAGCCTGTGTCATGCGTGCCTGCCGCCATAACGATCGGCACCAGAAGCAACGCCACAAGCATCAAGATCCCTTGAAAAAAGTCAGTCCAGCAAACCGCCTTAAAGCCACCAAAGAAGGTATATGCCAGCACGATCAGCGCAAAGATCGCCATAGCAAGCATTTCCCTGCCAGAAAAGAGCTTCGGGAGCACCGCTACAAACACCTTTGTGCCCGCATTGAATGCAGATGCCACGTAAACGGTAAAGCTGATGAGAAAGATGATCGCACAAGTCACCTTCAACACAGGGTTAGCAGTTGCAAAGCGATTGGTGAGGTACTGCGGCAGGGTGATAGAGTCGTTTGCCGCCTTGGAAAAATTACGCAAGCGCTTTGCCACGATCAACCAGTTTGCGGCAGTGCCGAGCGCAAGGCCGATACCGATCCATACCTTGCCCATACCAAAGGCAAGAATGCTGCCGGGGAAGCCCATCAAGAGCCAACCGGACATGTCCGATGCCTGCGCGCTCATTGCAGTAACCCAAGGCCCCATCTGACGGCCGCCAAGGAAGTAATCTGCGTCGCTCTTGCTGCGATCGCGCAGGAAGAAGTAAATGCCAATGCCAAGCATCAGCGCAAAGTAAAGAATAAATGCTGAAAATTGTGCCATAACAAAGTCCTTTCATATTTATAATACTTTCCTATTGTAACACAACTTTTTTAGAAATGCAATAGAGAACGGCGTACAGACCAAATTCTGTACGCCGTTCTCTTATAATGCTCCCTAATGGTTTAAAAATAACGATTTTTTATATAGACGATTTTAAAAACCAAATTTTATACAAAAATAAAACTTTTATTTTTTTAGAGCCTGTAAAAACAGGGGCAGTGTCATCTGGGCATACGCCGAAAGTGAGTAATCGCCGCCGCGCAAGCACCAATCATAAAGAAGACCGCGCTCGGTCATCGCATAAAGACGCACGATCTCCCCCACTGTCATTTCCTCGGTGATCTCTCCACGCGCCTGCCCCTCAGAAACAATACGGCGAAGCAGCTTAAAATACACGCGATTGCGGTCAAGCAGCTGCTTGCCGCCCTGCACCGTGAGCTGTGTGGATAAAAGGCGGGATAGCAAAGAGAGGTCGATGCGATTTTCGATCATGGCAAACAGCTCGCGATTCAGGTAAAGCAGCGCATCTATCGCGTTTTTTTCCAATGCGTCGCCCGCGGCAAGCTCCTCATACTTTTCGTCAAACAAATAAGCAAGCGAGCCGAGCAGATCATCCTTGCTGCCAAAATAATGATAAAACGAACCCTTTGAGGTACCCGACACGGCAATGATCTCCTCTACCGTAGTGCTCTCATAACCCTGCTCATAAAAAAGCTTCCATGCAGCATCTACGATGCGGCTTTTCGTATTACGTATACCCTTTTTTGCCATAGCGTTAACGGTGATAGAGCTTTTTGGTTTGATAAGCAGGCTCACAGGTCATTTCCACGCCAAGCTTTTTGAGCATACTCTCGTCGGCTTGCGACAGGATAACGGTAGAATGTGCATCGCAACGGCAAAGCCCATCCAGGCAATCGAGCGCGCGGCGCGCAGGCTCCTCGCGCACAGCACAAATAGAAAGCGCGATCAGCACCTCATCAAGGTGCAGGCGCGGATTCTGGTTGCCAAGGCGTTCGAGCTTCAGTGCCGATACGGGGGCGAGAATATCGGGGGAAATGAGGTCAACCTCCTTCGGGATCCCGGCAAGCGTTTTAAGAGCATTGAGCACCACTGCCGAAACTGCGCCGAGCAGCTGAGAGGTCTTACCCGTTACCACACGTCCGTCGCGCAGCTGCAGTGCCACGGCAGGAGCTCCCGTTTCCTCAGCACGTGCAAGTGCCGCACCGATCACGGGACGCGCCGTTTCGTCAAGCCCGATCGAGCGCATCAGCATCTTGATCTTGGCAACGTCCGTTCCGTCACTCTCTCCCTTGCGCTGGCTGCAAAGTGCGCGGTAATAGCGGCGCAGGATCTCGTCACGTGCGCCCTCGCTGACCGCATCGTTATCCACAATGCAATACCCCGCCATGTTGACACCCATATCGGTGGGCGACTTATAGGGGCAGCTGCCGTAAATATGCTCAAACATCGCCTTTACCACGGGGAAGATCTCCACGTCGCGATTGTAATTGACGGCGGTTTCGCCATACGCCTCCAAATGGAAGGGGTCGATCATATTCACGTCATTGAGATCCGCCGTTGCCGCCTCGTATGCAAGATTGACAGGGTGCTTTAACCCCAAATTCCACACGGGGAAGGTTTCAAATTTCGCATAGCCCGAGCGAATACCGCGCTTGTTGTCGTGATAGAGCTGCGAGAGGCAGGTTGCCATTTTCCCCGAGCCGGGTCCGGGGGCGGTGACCACCACAAGCGAGCGCGAGGTTTCAATATACTGGTTGATGCCGTAGCCCTCGTCACTGACGATCTTTTCCACATCGGAGGGGTAACCGGGGATCGAATAATGCTGATACACGCGAAGCCCAAGTGCCTCAAGGCGTTTGGCAAATGCGCTTGCCGCAGGCTGCCCCGTATAGCGCGTGAGCACCACGCTGCCAACGTAAAGCCCGAAATCGCGAAACGCATCGATCAAACGCAATGTATCCTGGTCATAGGTGATACCAAGATCGCCGCGCACCTTGTTTTTTTCGATATCCGCGGCACTGAGCACGATCACGATCTCCGCCTCCGCTGCCAGCTCTACCAGCATACGGATCTTGCTGTCAGGCTCAAAGCCCGGCAGCACGCGAGAGGCGTGGTGGTCGTCAAAAAGCTTGCCGCCAAACTCAAGATAGAGCTTGCCGCCAAACTGTGCGATACGCTCACGGATATGCGCCGACTGGCGGCGGATATATTCCTTATTGTCAAAACCGATGCGAAACATGGTATCCTCCTCGTATCCTCCTCGTTCCAAACCATAGGTTTGGAATTTTCATATACAATCAGTATAACACACTCGGTGCGTCGGCACAAGTGTTTTTTTCATTTTCATCGTTGGAAAGTGCAACTTTTTTCGCCGCGCGGCGGCAAACGTTTTTGCAAAACGCGGTATGATGCGGATATCCGCTGATGCCGAATATGCCGCGCGGCCCAATGCAAGCACCGTTTGGAACTTTGCCTGCCGCCGCCAAAACGGCGGTGAGTGCCGCCTTTTCGGGCGCATGCGTAAAGAGGTAAAGAAAGGCGTGCCCGAGGCGGGAAAACAGGGGCTTGTGTGTGGTTTTTTCGGGTGAGAGAAGCGAGGTTGCCGTGATGCCGGGGTGCGTAGCGATAAACAGGGGCTCACCCGCGGCGCGCGCTCGCGCGCTTCGCAGCACAAAAGCCGAAAGCAGATATTTGCTTCTTGCATAGGCGGCATACCCCTCACCCACAGGGCATTGCTCCTTGCCAAACCGATCAACCAAGCTCGTGGTAAAGATCATGCGGCAGCTATCATCCATAAAGGGGAGCATTGCCTTGGCGAGGCGCAGCGTGCCCCAGGTGTTTACGCCCTCGGTCATGGGCAAGCCGTCCTTGGTTTTTGCCTCGCGCGGATAATACACGCCCGCGCAGTGCAAAAATATATCGATTTTCCCATACCGTTCGCCCATTTCCAGGGAAAACGCATCGATAGAAGCGTTGTCGGCAAGATCAAGGCTTGCCGTTTCCACCACCCCTTGTGGGAACTCCCCAAGGAGCTGCTCCCGTGCCGCGGCGGCACGCGCCTCATTGCGACAGGCAAGCACCACCCGTGCACCGAGATATAAAAATCCGCGTGCGGCACAAAAGCCGATGCCGCTGTTTCCGCCCGTCACCACCGCCACCTTTCCGCCAAGCGAGGCGGTGTTTTTTTGATACCATTTTTCGTAGCGCATATTGCCCCCTTCTCGCATAGTCACACATGCGATATCATAGTGTATAGTAAAGCCAAACGGGTGCTTTTTCACCCCGTTTGCGTGTGTTTTTCCCTGCCCCGTTGCCGCAAAAGCACGATGACCTCCAAAAGTGATAGCGCAACGATCACACCGATGAGCGCAATGAGGCCGTTATCCTGGTATGCCTTTGGCAGAAACGTGAAAAACGGCGTTGCCATGGCAAAAAACCAGAGCAGATTTCGCCCAAAAAGTCGCTCGGTGCGAAGAAAGGCAAGAAGCGCAGGGAGCACGAGCACCCAGTTATAGGCAGAAAAGATCGAGGGCACGGATAACGGGATCACCGCACAAAGCACCCATGTTTTCCAGGGCTTGCGCGGCAGCAGTGCCGAAAGGATAAGAAAAAGCAGCAAAAGGGCATACAGTGCGTATATCACCGCGCGAGCAAGCGTAGCGGAAATGCCCCATGCGGCAAGCTGCGATATCGCGCCACGCCCTGCATAATTTGAGTAGTAAACGGTGTTTTTGACAAGCCATTTTGCGCAAAACAGCGGCCCACCGAAGAAAAACGAGGGAATAAGAAAAAGCAAAAACGCGTAGGTGGCGGCATGTGCCACGTCACGCCAGCGGCGCTCTCTTAGGAGTGGCAAGCCAAACAAAAGAGGGTAGATCTTCAATGCCGTGGCAACGGCGAGCGAGAGCAGCCCCACCTCACGCGCCACGGCACTGTCGCTGTCATAATTTTGCGAGAACAGCAGAAGCGCCACAAGGCAGAGTATGACAAGATTGCCGCGCTCGATCAAAAAAAGCACGGGAAAGGAGGAAACAAGAAAAAAAGCAAGCCATACGCGAAGGGGACGGGGATAGGGCTCACGCACCAGCACCAGCGCAAGGAGCACCAGCGCGAGCCCCCAAAAAACCGTAATGCCAAGCACCGCCGAAGGATATAAATGCCAAGTATGCCAAAGAGCCGCAGGTGCATCAAGATACGCGGTGGGCATCACGCGCGAGATCAGCCAAAAGAGCGCGTTGGCAAGGGGTGGGTAGATCACGCGGTGCTCGCTATACACGGCACTGCCCACGGCAGCATCGCGCACCGAGCGAAAAAAATCGGAAAACAAGGTGCCCGCGTGCCCATGAAACAAGCCAAGAAAGGCGTTTTCGCCACCCGTTTGCACACAAAAGAAAAAACTCGCAACGCCAAAGGCGAGTAATACCAAAAGCCACACGGCAGGGGGACGCTCCACCAAAAGGCGTACCGCCACCGCCCGAAGCGTTGCGCAAACGCGCATCATTTTTGCCCTAAAATTCGCCCTGTTTGGGGATTTTTGTTCCATGCCCTCATACCCTTTCCCTATACAAGCCTTACGGTAAGTATCTGACAAAACAGGCAATTTTATGTTCTGATTATAGCACAGCACAAGGAATAAAGTCAAGAAAGCAAAATTTTGCCTGTCCTTACAGTCTTTCTTGACAGGGAATAAAAAATCGACTATAATTAAGGAAGCAATAAAATCGATTTTTGAGAAAGGTGAACCTTATGGCTGTGGAACTGCTCTCCCCTGCGGGAAATATGGAAAAGCTGCGCGCGGCGCTCCGCTTCGGTGCGGATGCGGTCTATCTTGCGGGCAAGGGGTTTGGCATGCGCTCCGCTGCCGACAACTTTACCGATGAGGAGCTCGCACTCGCGGCGCAATACGTGCACGAGCGCGGCAAAAAGCTCTACCTTACCGTCAATACCATGCCGCACGGCGGTGAATATCCGCGTCTGCGCGCCTACCTTTCGGGGCTCGCGGGCGTTGGGATCGATGCCATGATCGTCACCGACCTCGGTGTTTTTTCCACCGTTCGCGAGCTTTTGCCCGATATGGAGCTGCATATCTCCACGCAATCGAGCATCGTGAGCCCTGCGGCGGCAAAGGCGTGGGCGGCACTGGGCGCAAAGCGTTTGGTCCTCGCAAGAGAGCTCACGCTCCGCGAGGTGCACGCCATACGGCAGGCACTTGACCCCTCGGTGGAGCTTGAGGCATTTGTGCACGGCTCGATGTGTGTATCCTACAGCGGACGCTGTATGCTCTCAAACCAATTTACAGGACGTGATGCCAATCGCGGCGCGTGCACGCAGCCCTGCCGCTGGAATTATACGATCGTAGAGGAAAAACGACCTGACGAGCACCTGCCCGTCATTGAGAACGAAAACGGCACGTTTGTGATGTCCTCAAAGGATATGTGCATGCTGCGCCACGTCCCCGAGCTCATCGAGGCAGGCGTTTCCTCCTTTAAGATCGAGGGGCGCATGAAGAGTGCCTACTATACGGCTGTTATCACAAACGCCTACCGCATGGCGATCAACGCCTATCAAAAGGACCCACAGGGCTACACCTTTGACGAGGCACTCTACCGCGAGGTGGAAAGCGTTTCGCACCGCGAATACTGCACGGGCTATTGGTTTGACGATGTGCGCGAAACACCTCAGCTTTGTAAGGATCCCGGCTATATCCGCGAAAAGGCATATTTTGCCGCGGCGATCGAGCAAACAGACCCACCCACGGGGCTTGAAAAGGAGAATGCCGCAGGTGTTCTTTGTCGCTTCCGTCAGCGCAACAAGCTCTCACTTGGCGACAGTGCCGAGCTCCTCACGCCCGGCAAGGTGGGGCTTCCCTGCAAGATCACCGAGCTTTACGATGAGACGGGCACGCCCATTGAAAGCGCACCGCACCCGTTGATGATCTTTTATGCTCGCCTGCCCTTTGCCGCCACCGAGGGCGACATTCTGCGTGCGGGTGATGACAAGGGGGAGGGGCTCCTATGAGAAACGAACAGTTAGCAGATCTTCTGCGCCCCGCCAGCTTTGATACTATTGTGGGGCAAACGCATCTCTTTGGCCCTCGCGGCGTGGTGCGCCGCATGGTGGAAAGCGGGAGAGTGACGAATATGATCTTCTTCGGCCCTCCCGGCACGGGCAAAACCACCGCCGCCGCCATTATTGCCGCCAAGTCAGGGATGCTCTTTCGCCGCTTCAACTGCACCTCGGCAACGCTTGCCGAGGTCAAGGAGGTCCTGAGCGAAACCAACAACGTGTTTGGCGCAGGCGGCGTGCTGCTCTACCTTGACGAGATCCAGTATTTCAACAGAAAGCAGCAGCAAGCACTGCTCGAATACATGGAGGACGGGCGCGTTACGCTCATTGCCTCCACCACGGAAAATCCGCATTTTTACATCTACAACGCGATCATCTCGCGCTCCTCTCTGTTTGAATTTAAGCCCGTTTCCCCCACCGAAATGGTGCCCGCCCTTTCCCGTGCGCTTTCAAAGCTTAATGCCGACAACGGCACGCAAGTTACAGCTGACGGGGAAACGCTGACCTTTGTGGCAACGGCAGTGGGCGGTGACGTGCGGCGCGGCATCGGGCTTCTTGAAAACGCCTATTTTGCGGCGAGTGCAACCGAGAAAGGCGAGAAAAACACCGACCCGTGCGCCATTTTACGCGATCACGTTGAGAGTTTTCACGTCAAGATCGGAAACGCCAACGACGATACGCACTACGATCTTTTATCCTGCCTGCAAAAATCCATTCGCGGCTCCGACCCCGATGCCACTGCCTTTTACGTAGCAAAGCTTGTGGCAACGGGCGACCTTATTTCTCTTTGCCGCCGCCTGCAGGTCATTGCCAGCGAGGACGTGGGGCTTGCCTATCCGCAGGCCGCCGCCATTGTGCGCGCCTGCTGTGAAAGTGCCAAGGAGCTGGGCCTGCCCGAGGCACAGATCCCACTTGCAAACGCGGCACTTTTGCTTGCCACCGCGCCCAAATCCAATTCGGCGTATTTGGCAGTTGCCGCAGCACGTGAGGATGTGGAGCGTGGGCTTGGCACCACCGCCCCCACGCACCTGCAATCGCCGCTGTTCAAGGGCTACCGCTATCCACACGATTACACCTATCACTACGTAAAGCAGCAGTACCTGCCCGATGACCTGAAGGGCAAAAAGTACTATGTGTACGGAGATAACAAAACCGAGCAAGCCGCCGCGGCATATGCCGCAACGGTACGGCGCGAGGGAGGAAAAAAGAAGGATTGATGGCGATTTCTCGCCATCAATCTTAACGTAGGGGAGGGGTTTCCCCTCCCGCTTCACACATTGGGAATAAAACAACAGACGTTTCACCTTATATAGCCGCACGGGAGTCGAACACATAAGGTTTTAAAAGACATATTTTCCGCGGCACTTCACCAAATTTTTCTTAAATATCGGTGCGAAAGGAGTATACGTCTGTGCTTTACGCGATATTGCTTGCCCTTTGCTTTGGCATATTGGAGGGCGTTACCGAGTGGCTGCCCGTATCCTCAACGGGGCACATCATTTTACTGCGGCATTTCTTGCCCCTCACACTTGACGATGACTTTTTTGAGCTGTTTGAGGTCGTCATACAGCTTGGCGCGATGTGCGCCGTAGGTGTGCTGTTTTTTCACACCCTCTGGCCATTTTCAAAAAACAAGGACGCGACAAAACGCCGCGCCACGTGGGCTCTGTGGGGCAAGATCCTTGTTGCCACACTGCCTGCCGCCTTCTTTGGGCTCCTCTTTGACGATCTTATCGACAGGGTGCTGTTTAACCCCTTAACGGTAGCCGTTTCCCTCATTGCTTACGGTGTTTTGTTCTTGGTGATCGAGCGTCGCCGTGCCCTGCCGCGCATACACCGTGTTGAAGATATCACCTATACCGATGCGCTAAGGATCGGTGCCTTTCAGGTGCTATCTCTCATTCCCGGCACCTCGCGCTCGGGCGCAACGATCCTGGGTGGCCTTTTGCTTGGCATTTCTCGCCCCGTTTCAGCACTTTTTTCCTTTTTCCTGGGCTTGCCGACCATGGCGGGGGCAGGGACACTGAAGGTGGCAAAGTTTCTCTTTTCCGGCGCACATCTCTCGCGCACCGAATGGTTGATCCTTGCCGTTGGCACGCTCACCGCGTTTTTGCTCTCGCTCTTTGCCCTTCGGTTTCTTACCGATTTCGTGCGCCGCCACACCTTTTCATCCTTCGGCATTTACCGCATTCTCCTCGGTGCTGCCGTGCTTCTTACTTTCATTCTTTAAAAAGGATACAAAACAATGGAAAAGCTAAAGATCCCCTACCCCGTGGTGGTAGAAGGAAAATATGACCGCTTGCGGCTCCTTTCCGTTATGGAGGGGCAGATCCTTACGACCGAGGGGTTTGGTATTTTCAAAAAAAAGGAAAAGCTGGCACTGCTGCGCGCACTTGCTGCCAAGACCCCCATTGTGGTGCTGACAGACCCGGACGGCGCAGGCACACTCATTCGCGCCCACATCGGCACAGCCATACCCAAGGAGCGCATTATCCCCCTATACGTACCGCAGATCAAGGGCACGGAAAAGCGCAAGCAAGCGCCCTCCGCACAGGGGCTGCTCGGCGTGGAGGGACAGGACACCCTGCTTTTATACGAGCTTTTACAGCCGCTTGCCAAGGATGCGCCGCGCGGCGAGTCGCGCCCCTTATCCAAGGTCGATTTCTTTGAGGATCGCCTCACGGGGTGTGAGAATGCCGCCGCGCGGCGCGCGGCACTGGCACAGCACTTTGCACTCCCCACCGACATGACCCCCAACGCGCTCCTTGCCGCCCTGAACGTCATTGCCACTTACGAGGAATACAAAGCGGCAATTCACTCGCTTTGCGTTTAACTTGGTAAAAGTGACAAGCTCCGAAAGTGCGGAAAAGCAAGGCTTAAGGGCAAGTTCGGATTATTCACTCTAATAAAAAACCGCTTTTTTGCCAAAGCAGCAGAAAAGCGGTTTTTAAATTTCTCACACCTTTACTCTATCCTCGCGCTCCAAAACGTAGCTCTCATAGGGAAGCGGAGAAAAGCCGTGGCGGCGGTAAAGTGCCTTTACGCGCGTGTTGTCGGGCTCCACCTCAAGGCGAAAGCGTGCGGCAGGCACGGTCCCTTTGATAAATTCAATAAAAGCGGCACCAACGCCAGCACCCCGCGCCGTGGGGCGCACGTAGATCTCCTCAAGCCAACAGACCGCACCGCCCGCCTCCTGCGAGTAGGTGTGGGCAAGCAAGCCGTAGCCCACCGTGTCACCGTTTTGTTCAAACATATAAATATCGGCAAAGGGCGTGCCGCCAAGTACTGCCTTTACTGTATTTTGCATATATTTTTGGGGAATACTGTGAAGGACTGCGGGCGAGCTGTAAAAATCGGTTGCCATTTCCATATAAGCGGCAACATCTTGTTCCTGTATTTTGCGAAAGATCATATTCTCACTCCTTTTGTGTTTCTTTTAGTCTAACATTTATATGTAGGAAAGTCAAGTGAAAGATATTTTATAAAAGCCCTTGACAAACAGAAAAATATGTGCTATAATCCCCTCGTATTTCCGTGAGGGAGTAGTTGACACAGAAGCTGTGTGATAAGTCAACAACACGAGCCGCATGGCTTGGCTTATCTTGATCGACAAGACTCACGGGGCAGCCAAGCTAAGCCGCCCCGTGGGTCTTTTTACTATCTTACGGCACTGCCCCTGTGGGGCAAGAAAGGAGCAATATGAAGCATTATCTCGAACAAACCACCGCCGTTCTCAATGAAGTAGGCACGAACGAGCAGGGCCTTTCTGAGGCCGAAGCTGCTAAGCGCCTTGCGGAAAACGGCAAAAACAAGCTTGCCGAGGGCAAGAAGGAAAGCCTCCTCGCCCGCTTTTTGAAGCAGCTGGCAGAGCCCATGACCATTATTCTCATTGTTGCCGCAATCATTTCCGCGGGCGTTGAGATCTATGAGGGTCTGCAGCACGGCTTTGAGTTCCCTGCCGACGTTGTTATCATCATGGCAGTGGTACTGATCAACGCCATTCTCGGCGTGTTCCAGGAAAGCAAGGCCGAAAAGGCGATAGAGGCGTTGCAAGAAATTGCCGCCGCCACCTGTAAGGTCATTCGTGACGGCAAGCAGATCACCGTTCACAGCGAGGATCTCGTTGTGGGTGACATCATCGTGCTTGAAGCAGGCGATGCCGTACCCGCTGATGCACGTATCATTGAATGTGCTTCCATGAAGATCGAGGAAGCGGCACTCACGGGTGAATCGGTACCCGTTACCAAGCAGGATGCTGCCCTTAAGGCAGGCGAGAACGGTGACGTTGCACTCGGTGACCGCAAGAACATGGTATTTATGGGCTCCACCGTGGTTTACGGCCGCGGCAAGGCTGTTGTAGTTGCCACGGGCATGGATACCGAAATGGGCAAGATCGCCGATGCACTTGCAAACGCACAGGAGGGTAAGACCCCCTTGCAGATCAAGCTTGCAGGCCTTTCTAAGATCTTAACCTATCTTGTCATCGGCATTTGCGTTGTGATCTTTGGCGTACAGCTGATCCGTCACGGCGTAGGCTTTGACAGTATTCTTTCCTCCTTTATGCTGGCGATCTCCCTGGCGGTTGCCGCTATTCCCGAGGGTCTTGCCACGGTTGTAACGATCGTGCTCTCGATCGGCGTGACGAACATGTCTAAGCGCAATGCCATTATCCGCAAGCTGACGGCAGTGGAAACCCTTGGCTGCACGCAGATCATCTGCTCCGACAAAACCGGCACCCTTACCCAAAACAAGATGACCGTTGTTGAGCACGTGGGCGATGACGAGCAGCTGCTTGCAAACGCTATGTCGCTTTGCTCCGATGCAGAGTTTGACCGCGATGCCATGACCGCCGTAGGCGAGCCCACCGAGTGTGCGCTTGTCAACTACGCAGAAAAGCTTGGGCTTGACAAAAACGACCAAAAGCTGCGCTTTGTACGCGTGGGCGAGGTTCCCTTCGACTCGATGCGTAAGATGATGACCACGGTGCACAAGACCGAGGAGGGCAAGCTCCTGCAGTTTACCAAGGGCGCGCCCGACGAGATCCTCAAGCGCTGCACCACCGCACTTGTTGGCGGTGAGGTCGTCAAGATGAGCGATGAGATCCGCAACAATATCCTTGCCGAAAACAAGAAAATGGCTGACAAGGCACTGCGCGTGCTTGCCGCCGCTAAAAAAGATCTTGACGCTGAGCCTGCGGCATACGAGCCCGAGGCTGTGGAATGCGATCTTTGCTACGTGGGTCTTGTCGGCATGATCGACCCCGTTCGCCCCGAGGTAAAGCCCGCTATTGACCAGTGCCGTTCCGCAGGCATCCGTGCCATTATGATCACGGGTGACCACAAGGATACCGCCGTGGCGATCGCACTCCAGCTCGGCATCATCGAGAGCGCCGAGGAGGCCATTACGGGTGCTGACCTTGATAAGATCTCCGATGAGGATTTTGAAACCGAGGTTGAAAAATATTCGGTGTATGCACGCGTGCAGCCCGAGCACAAGACCAGAATCGTCAACGCTTGGCGTAAGAAGGGCCGCGTTACCGCTATGACAGGTGACGGCGTAAACGACGCGCCCTCCATTAAAAACGCCGATATCGGCGTAGGCATGGGTATTACGGGTACTGACGTAACGAAAAACGTTGCCGATATGATCCTTGCCGACGATAACTTTGCTACGATCGTTTCCGCCGCAGGCGAGGGTCGCCGCATTTACGATAACATTCGCAAGGCAATTCAGTTCCTGCTCGCCTCCAACCTTTCCGAGGTGCTCTCGATCTTCTTTGCTACGCTCATCGGCTTTACGATCTTCCAGCCCGTACAGCTCCTTTGGATCAACCTCATTACCGACTGCTTCCCCGCCCTTGCCCTTGGCATGGAAAAGCCCGAGGCTGACGTAATGGATCGCGCACCGCGCGACTCAAGAGAAGGCATTTTTGCCGGCGGTCTTGGTCTTGCGGTCGTATATCAAGGTCTTCTCGTTACCGTTATCACCCTGATCTCTTACTTTGTAGGTCACTACCTTGAAACCGGCAACTTTGACGTGCATCTCGAAAGCGTGCATGGCACCACAATGGCGTTCCTCACGCTTGCTATGTGTGAGGTGTTCCACTCCTTTAACATGCGCTCTCTGCGCGGCTCTATCTTTACCCTTAAGGGTCAAAACAAGTGGCTGTGGGGCGCAGGTCTGCTCTCGCTCCTGCTGACCTCGCTTGTTGTGCTTATCGACCCCATTGCACAGGCGTTCAGCATGACCGCGATCGGCGCGAAGGAATACTTTGTTGCCATGGGCCTTGGCTTCTCGATCATTCCCTTGGTGGAGATCGTAAAGCTTGTGCACAGACTGATCGACAAGAAAAAAGCAGCTTAATGAAAATCCTGCGCGGCGGTTGACAAATGTCAGCCGCCGCGTTATACTGTTTTTAGAGTATTTTGGGAGGTATGTATTATGCTCGAAAAACGCAGTGTTACCACGGTTGTGATATTTTCACTCCTCACCTGTGGCATTTATATGATTTACTGGACCTATGTCACGTGTCAGGCGCTCCAGCAGCAAGGCAAGAAAACTTCCATTCCCGTCATTCTTACCACGCTCATGATGCTATTTTATTCAAGCATCGGCGGCGCGCTGCTTGCTCTTGATGCCGACGACAACATAAACGCGATCAAGGAAATGCACGGCATGCCCAAAAGCGAAAACAAGGTTCTTTGGCTGATCTTTGGCATTTTCATTCCGATCGTGACCGTAGCACTCGTGCAAAACGAGATCAATCAAATGATCGATACGGCAGAGCATGCTCGCATGGGCTTTGACGCAACAAACCTTTGATCTATGAAGGAACAGTTCATCAGAACCGAGGGGCTTTTGGGTGAGGCGGCGATCACGCGCCTGCAAAGCGCACGTGTTGCGGTGTTTGGTATCGGGGGTGTCGGCGGCTATGCCGTTGAGGCACTGGTGCGCGCAGGTGTGGGCGCACTTGACCTTATCGACAGCGATACCGTCAGTGAAAGCAATTTAAACCGCCAGATCATTGCCCTCTATAGCACCGTGGGACAGTATAAAACAGAGGTGGCGGCAAGCCGCGCTCGCGATATCAATCCCGACGTGAGCATCACCGTGCACAACACCTTTTTCCTGCCCGAAAACGCTGATTTGTTTGATTTTTCGCAGTACGATTACGTCATAGACGCTATCGATACCGTCACTGCCAAAATGGAGCTTGTGCGCCGCGCAAATGCCGCCGGCACACCCATAATCTCGGCAATGGGCACGGGCAACAAGCTCGACCCTACCGCGTTTCGCGTGACCGATATCTATAAAACCGAGGGCTGCCCCCTCGCGCGCACCGTGCGCAGACTTTGCCGTAAGGAGGGCATCAAGCACCTAAAGGCAGTCTGGTCACCCGAGCCGCCCCGCGGCACTACCTTTGCCGAAGAGGGCAGACACGCCCCCGCCAGCATCTCCTTTGTGCCCGCCGCCGCAGGCCTCGTGCTCGCAGGCGCGGTGATCAAGGATCTTTGTGGGATAAAATGAAGAAGAAAAAAAGAAGAGGGAGAGGACTTTTGCAAAAGTCCTCTCCCTCTTGCTCCCTCTCCCAAAACCTTTAAAAGAATAAAATATACTGCTTGAGGGACAGGTCATTCGCTGTCCCTTTGTTTTTTCTTTTTCATCTGTAAATTCTCGTTGTAGCTTATCCCCGTCAACGTGCGCGGTGTATCAATCATTCCGCAAAGGTAATCAATGGAGATATTGTAAAAAAGCGAAAGTGCCATGTACTTGTCGATTCCCATCATTTGCTTTCCAAGCTCGTACCGTGAATAGTGTGTTTGTTGAATATGTAGCTTTTCCGCAATTTCTTTTTGAGTAAAATCGAAATCCTCTCTAACATCCCTTAATCTGTTCATTTCCGCATCCCCCACTTTAGACCTTAAAATTATTGTATATGATTTTTAAATCCAAGGGTTGACAATAGATCTTAAAAGTGCTATTATTGTAATAGGCCCCAAAGGTTCTAAAACGATGATGCCGCGTAAGACGACTATGTCACAACGCAAAAGGAAAAACGATAGCAAAATATTTTGCGAGAATATCGCAGATTTACGCAAAAAGGAAGGGCTTTCTCTTGTCCGCATGGCAAGCGAGCTTCATATTTCGGTAAAAAGCCTTAAAACGCTTGAAGCGGGCACAATGCCTCCGATGCTGAGCGCAGAGATCCTTTTTACAATACAGGAAAGCTTTGGTGTGACTCCTGCGGATATGTTCTCCCCCACGTTTTTTCACGTGTAGAACCGTAGGAGCATTTACAAACCGCTTGCGATTTGTAGATGCTCCTACGACTATATTTTTACATTGTGCATCATTTTTGCACATCGTGGAGTGCGGGGCGTCGAGGCGCCGCGACCACCGTAGGTGTGTCGATTCGTAGGGGAGCTGTGCTCGGCTTAGCCGAGCACGTCGACACACCTGCGGTGGCCGCGGGGTTTCCCCTCCCGTTTTGAGGCGTCGCGGATTACGGGCGATTCTGTGAAACGAAGAATCGCCACGCGATTCTTCACACAAACCGCATTTTACATCACGCGCTTTGTTTGCGCTCATGCGCTTGCGCGTTTCTCGGTTTCCCACGGCAGAGGTGCCGACCCTATCTCCGTGACAATAATCGAAAGGTCGTCATTGCCCTCTCCCGAAGCGCGGTTGAGTGCCATGCGGGCAAACGCCTCGCTATCCCCGTCATACCGCGTGGCAATAATTTCAGCAAGCCAGGGGCAATCCTCCTCACCCCCCGTAAATCCGTCACTGACCTGCACCACAACGTCACCCGGCTCCACGGTAAAGGTGATGCGCTCGGCATCCAGTGCCTCCAAAATACCAACCGGCGCGGTGCGCGAGAAAAAGCGCGTCACCTCACCTTGGCGCAAGAGATACGTGGGGGCTGCACCGCATTTAAAGAGCGCGGCTTCCCCCTTGATACAATCAATTTCCAAGAGATCCACGGTGGTGCTGTTCTCGCTTTCGCCCTGGCTGCGTGCCGCGAGAAAGCCATTGAGCATACGAAGCGAGCTATCCGCACGTCCGCCTGCCTGCAGGAGTCTTGACAAAAACACAGAAGCAAGCGCAGAGGTCAGTGCCGCATCGGTGCCACTGCCCATACCGTCACAAATAAAGGCATACTCAAGCCCGTGCTCCCCTGCAAACGCCGCCACGCTGTCACCGCAGTGCTTCCCTTCACCCCTACCCTTGGGGCGTGTGAGCTTGACCGAGGAAGCGGTAAGCTTACAGTGCTCGGGAAATACGATATCACTAAGCCCCTCGTGCTCTCTTACCTCGGGCGAGCCGAGTGTGAAATGACAGTGCTTTTCGATCACGCCGCGAATTTCGCGCATGCGGATACTGCGGCCCGTGGCGCGCACGCCGCGCAAAATCACACGTCTGCGTGTTTTGCCACACACCGCCACCGATTCAAGACCGTAGCCAAGGCGCAAAAGTCGCCCAAAAATACGCTCCCCCACGCTGTTATCGCACACAAAGTCCTCACTGCTTTGCTCCACGGTTTCCTTGATCACGCGCCCCATTGCCGCGTAATCCATTGCCACGACCGAGGTTTTGTCGCCATGCAGTGCCTCCTCCGCAAGCGCGGTGGCACCGTTATTGATCACGTTTAAAATCCGCGCAAGCTCGGTACAGCGCGTGGCAAGTGCACCCTCCACGTGGCCCCTGTTCACCATGCCGTTCTTATACAAACGCCGACACACGCCCTCAACCGTGGCTGTTGTTTCCTGATACGCGCTCCCCCAACAGACATCACGGTTGCGGCAGCCCGGGCAAACGCTGTCAAACGCCTTATCGCAAAGATGCTTGAGTGCACTAAGGCTTGGGCGGCGCATGCGACTGCTGATCTCATAAAACGTACCCGAGAGATCAAGCAGTGCCCCCGACATTTCCTTTAACTGCAATGCATTTACCGCCTGCGCCTCTGCCCTTGCCGACTGCGCCGCCGCACGGCGGCGTGCAAGCATCAAATGACGCACGGGTGCGCCCTCAACAAGCCCTGCGCTGTCAAACGCAAGAAACAGCGCACCTGCCACCAGCAAGGAGGGCAGTATTGCCGCAAGCCCTGCCGCTTGCTCAAGCAAAAAGGCATACGCGCCTGCCGCAGCACTCCCTGCCAGCACACCGCCGCCCCTGCTGCTTTTCTCAAGCAATCCAAAGCAAAGCCCACATAGCAAAAAGGCGGGTGCCATGCGCCAATCAAAGCAAATTCCTGCCAGTGCGCCGCCAACCGCGCCCCACAAAACACCGCGGTGTGAAACAAGCAAAAAGGCTATGCCTGCGGCAATGGCAGCCGCGGGGTAAATGCCGAAAAGACTGATCGTACGCATGGCAAATACGGCAGTGAGTACCACTGCCGACGTGCCAACCTCAAAATGATACGCCACAAGTCCGTGATCCCGTTCAAAAACGCCAAGATAAAGGAGCGTGGCAAGGGGGGCGGCGGCAACGGCAAGGAGCATCGCAAAGAGATCGTAAAAGCGGAACCCTCCACTGATCACCCCGGAAATGCCAACACCAAGCACCGCCACCGCCGAGGCGGTGATGCGAAACAGCGCACGCTCGTGAAAAAAAGCTTTGGCACTCAGCTTGTCCTGTGTGATCAAGGCTACCGCAAGCCGCAAAAGCGTCAGCACGCCAAGCGCAACAAGTGAGGTATAGTCCCCCACCACCAATGCAAACACGGCAACGCCCAGTGCCGTAGCATAAAAATATTCGCCGGCAGCCGCTGCAAGCGCGATGCCGAACGGGTGCACGCCAAACACAAGCTCAGCCGCCGAGAGCAATGCGCCAAGTGCGGCAAAAATAAGGTGGCGACAAAGCTTTTCAACCGTTGCATACTCTGTCCCACCTTGTGGGCGACCCTTCTCCTTTGTTTTTTCGTTTTGCATAACAACCTCCGTTTTTGCTTTTATTGTAGTCCTCGGCCGTGGCAAAATCGGTCGGCACGCGCCGACGAAAGCCATTGCTTTTTGCCCAATGGAGCCGAAAAGGCACGGGGGCTTAGGCAAGCTGTCGAAAAAGCGTAAAATTTGCGAACGAAACTTTGCTTTTTGAGGAATATTTTTAGAAAACCGCTTTCCTCGCACCCCGTTTTATGCTATACTGAAAGAAAAAAAAGAAAGGAGGAATGGCAATGAAAACCTGTTGCTTTACAGGGCACCGCACCCTTCCCACCGCCTCACGCCTTGCACTGGTGGCGCGCCTTGATGAAACCGTTGAAAATCTCATTGCCGAGGGCTTTACCGCATTTCGTGCAGGCGGTGCACTTGGCTTTGATATGCTTGCGGCACTTCGCGTGCTCCACGCAAGAGAAAAACACCCCGAGATCAAGCTACACCTCATTTTACCCTGCCGCGATCAGGCAAAGAACTGGCGCGAGGGCGAGCAAATACTCTGGCAGGATATCATTGACCGTGCCGACAGTGTGCAATTCCTCTTTGACACCTATCGATCGGGCTGCATGTATGCACGCAACCGCGCCTTGGTAGACGGAAGCGACCTGTGTATTGCTTATGTCACAAGGCGCACGGGCGGCACGTTTTACACCTGCTCCTACGCCGAGAAGCGTGGGGTGCCTGTCTTAAATCTTGCAAAAGCGCAAAAATAAGGGCTTGTAAGCAGCCGCACCTTGCAGCTGCACAAGCCCTTTTTTATATTTATTCTTTAGATCTCCATGACGCGACCGTCGTATGCCACGCAAAAGCCCTGGCCTCTCACCAGCTTTTCCAGGCGGCTTTGTAAGGGATTGATGCCGTGCGAAAAATGATTGAGCACATGAATCGTTTCTTCATTCACCACGCCAAGCTCCAAAAGGCGTGCGCGCACGCGTACGATATTTTCTATGCCCATGTGTCCGCCCGTGTCGGCAACGAACTTATCGCCGTAAGCACAGTCGTAGCTGACCATATCAAGCACGATGCCGTTGTCCCTTAAATAGTCAAATACTTCATCAAGGAAGTAGCCCGTATCATGGGCGTAAAGCACATTTTTCTCGCCGTCGTCAATGAGGTAAATGAGTGCACCGTCTTTCTCCATATGGCGCGCGGGCAGGGCGGTCACGCGATATTCCGCAAGCTCCACCACGTCAAAGGGCTTCAGCTCCGACACAACGACATTGTCCGAGGCAAAGGGAGCCATAAGCCCGTATGCGCCGTGACTGCCGAATACGCGCAAAACCGGCTGTTCCATTTCCTTGGCGCACGGGTGCCGGTGGCAACCCAGCTCCTGAGGGTAGCAATGGTCCTTGTGCGAATGCGTCACGAACAGGTACTTGATCTTGTGCGCCTCCACACCAAACTGCAAAAAGTGGTGGAGGGTATCGGCAGGCAGATCGATCAAAAGATCCTCGTTGACAAGTGCCTGCGTGCGCGTGCGAACATTCACGCCGCCGAGCCTGCGCGCCGCAGCACAATTTTTGCAGTTACAAAAAACTGCAGGAAAGCCCTCAACGGACGAGGTGCCAAGATACGTAAACTTCATAATGTGCTCCTTGTTGCCTTTTTCTTTATTATATCGAATTTCGCCCCCCCTGTCAATAAAAACAGGTTGACTTTTCCGCAGGAAGCTGTATAATGAAAATAGACCGAAAAGGAGGGCGGAACATGCTGAAAAAAGATCTTATGCGCAAGCTCACATGCGGCGCGTTTCTCATAGCGGAGCTCGCGCTCGGCATTCTGCTCCAAGTGCTTTCGGGCAGGGCCGTCGTTTGGTGCTCCTATGCAGCCGTTGTGCTTGCCTGCCTGTTTGCGGCTTTGCTTTTTTCGCGCACGCACACCTACTATTTCACGCAAGCAGCACTGCTGACTACCGTGTGTGCCGATTATTTTTTGGTGGTGCGGGGTGCTGAAGAAAAGCTTATTGCCATGCTCTTTTTCTCGCTCACCCAGCTCTGCTATTTCGGGCGCATCTATTTTGCCGATAAAAGCAAAAAGCGGCGCACCGTGCACGCGATTTTGCGCGCTTTGGTGCCACTTCTCACGCTGGCTTTCACACTTTTGGTGCTCGGCAAAAACCCAGATGCGGTGGCGCTTGTTTCGATGTTCTATTTTGCCAACCTCCTGTTAAACATCGTTTTTGCCTTTCTCGCGGGAGATAAGCCACCCCTCTTTGCCGTGGGGCTTTTGCTCTTTGCCTGCTGTGACGTTTTTGTGGGGCTTTCCCTCATCGAGGGATATCTTCCCCTCACCAAGGGTAGCTTCATCTACCGCTTGGCGCACCCGGGCTTTAACCTCGCTTGGGTGTTTTACGTACCCTCACAAACGCTTCTCTCGCTTTCCCTCTTGCCCGCTTACCGGCGCAAATAGCAAGAAAACACCCCAAAACGTGATGCGTTTTGGGGTGTTTTTATTATAACTTATAACGTTGCGAAAATCTCCGCGCCTTTGCTTCTGATCCATTGGAAAAGTGCAGCGCAAAGCCCAAGAAGCACCGCGCACACAAGCACGAGATAAAGGGCGGGTGACACATGCCCGTGCAGAGGTACGTAAAGCGCGCCCAGTGCCACGGTCATTGCCCAGCCCCCGAAAAGCGAAACAAGCACGCTCATGGATTGCTTTACGGGCACCGCCTCGTTTGTCCAGTTGAGGTTTGGAAATTTGAGGTTCATAAACAATCCAAAAAGTGCCTCAAGCAGCAAAAACAGCAGCATGGCAAGCGGAATGAGCAAGAGAAACGGCAGCGAGGGGGAAATGACGATCAAAAGGCATACCGCCGCAACCAGTGCCGCAGGTACGGCAATGACCAAATGCATCAGGAGCTTTGCATACAGCACCTTGCGCGGCTCAATCGGTAACGACTGCACGATCCAAATATGCTTGCCCTCAAGCGACACGGAGGGGGCGGTGATATAGATCATCGACATCATCATACACGCCATGGCGGCAAAAAGCAGATATACCGTATCCGCATTTTTGCACAATGCTTCTAAAAGTGGAAGCATTGTTTGCACGTCGTCCTTAAATATCAGCAGCATAATACCCATAATGGGCAGCATCAGCACGCCAAGCCCACAGTTTATCATATAAACATGGCTGGCAAGAAAATGCTTCAGCTCTCTTACAAGCAACGCCTTAAGGGCGCTTCTTTGCGCGGTACGCGCGCGACGGTACGCCTTTCTTGCCGCCCCCCTGTTGGTGGTGGCAAGGGTAAGAAAGCTGCGCGACAAAGGAAACAGGATCGCAAGGAAGATACCGAGCACGATCGAAGTAAAGATCAGCATCGAAAGCCCGTTCCCCTCAGCGGCACGCCCCATATGGTAGAAAAGGAACAAGGGGCCCTTGACCTTTTCGGCAATATCGCCTGCCACGGTAAGCAAGTCGCCAAGGGAGGACATCAGCTTGCTGTAACCCCAGAAATAAAGCCCGAGAAAGCCGAGCGAAAGGAGCGTAATGACAAGCGATTTGTGGCGGATACGGGTTGCAACAGCCGCTACCAACAACCCCAAAAGGCAGGAAAGCGATAGCACGAAAAAGGAAAGCACAAAGGGGAGAAGCACGGCAAAGATCGCGCCAAGCACAGTCGGCTCGCCGTACATAAACCACGCGACGGTAGCAGGGAGCATCACCAACAGCTCAAAAAAGAGCCCCGAGACATACACGCCCGCAAGGCGTGCAAAAAGAATATAACGGGGCGGAATGGGCATGGCAAGCAGCGTATCGTTATCCTTGGCAAGATACAGCGTCGCATAGGTGTTAAACACACTACCGATGATACCCATAACAAGGGACATCAACGCCATGATCGCAAAATAGAACCACGTGAGCCCCAGCGGCACCAGCGTTTCGCAAAGGAATTTTGCCATAAAAAAGAGCATCACGCAAAGGTAGGCAAACAGCACGCCGTAAAGTGCCAAAGCGCAAACGAGTGCCTTACCCGTGCGACGGGTCTTTTTCTTATTTGCCATAAAAAGATAAGAAAAGACCTCGATCATCTGCTTTTTGAAAAGAGCCTTGATCATTGCTTGCCCTCCAGCTCAAGGAAGACGGCTTCAAGCGAGGTGTCACCCTTTACCTCTTCCATTTTGCCTGCACGAATGAGCTTACCGCCCTTGATGATCGCAACCTTGTCACAAAGCTTTTCCGCCACCTCAAGCACGTGCGTGGAGAAGAAGATCGCTGTGCCCTCGCGGCACATTTCGCGCATCAATTCTTTTAAGAGATGCGCCGCCTTGGGGTCAAGCCCGACAAAGGGCTCATCCATTACGAGCAAGCGCGGCTCATGGAGCAGTGCCGAGATAATGGCAAGCTTTTGCTTCATGCCGTGGGAGTAGGCAGCGATCGGCTGTGCGAGATCGGCTGTTAACTCCAGCATATCTGTAAAGCGGTGAATACGCTCGTCACGCAGGGCGGCATCCACGCCAAAAATATCCGCTACAAAGTTGAGGTAACCAATACCCGTCATAAAATCGTAAAGATCGGGATTGTCTGGGATATACGCAAGAAGCCGCTTGGCGGCAAGCGGGTCTTCTTTAACCGAGATGCCGTCAATATAGATCTCGCCCGCATCAAAGCGCAAAATACCGCACACCGACTTGATCGCGGTGGTTTTTCCCGCACCGTTATGGCCGATAAAGGCACAGATCTCCCCTTTTTGAATGTGCAACGAGAGATCGTCAACCGCCTTTTTCTCGCCGTAGCATTTTGTTAAGTGCTCGATTTTTAACATAGCTGCTCCTTTTAGCCGCCCCAAGGCGGCGTTTTATTTACATTAAGTATATGCGGCGCATCAAAAAAAGTCAACACACCGTTGGTGGAGTTCCAAAAAACACACCCGTTATAGGGTTATTTCGCCAAGAGCTCTACTTTTATTATATCGGATCGCTTCACCACTGTCAAGCAGCACCTGCCATAGTTTAGGTAAAGCCTTTCTTACTCAATTACAAGGTGCGAAAATGCTACTGTTATATAAAGCTTACTGTCGCCATATTGCGCGTGGATCGTGCCGCCCATGCGTTCTACCAGAATCTTTGCGATCGATAGCCCAAGACCTGTGGATCTCCTCGCGGAGTTCACGGTGTAAAAGCGGTCAAACAGCTTTCCCACGTCTACCGCGGAAAGTGACCTTGCGGTATTTGAAAACACAATACTGCCGTCCTCATTCATACAAACAGCGAAGTCTCCGTCGGAATATTTCACCGCGTTGCTGATCACATTGCCAAAAATACGGGAAAGCGCAGAAACGTCCAGCTCGCGCCACACAGGCTGCTTCGGCATTGTGATCCGCGGCGTGATCTTTTGCCCTTCAAATGCGCCGTAAAAGGAAACCAGCGCATCCTCCAGCACGTGGCAAACGTTCACCCTCTCAAGCTTCAGCGCGGGCTCGGAGGAAATCACGGAAAAACGGAACAGCTCCTCCGTCAGCGACTTCAAAACCTCAATACGGTTTGCAATTTGCGCCACATAACGGGCGGTCTGCTCGGATTTTTCCTCCGCTTCTAAAAGATCAAGATACCCGCAAATGGCGGTGAGCGGTGTGCGCAGATCGTGCGAGATATTGGTAACGGCGCTTTTTAATTCCTTGTCGCCGTTTTGGTAGCGGTGCCGCATCTCACGCAACGTGCGCAGCTCGCGGTTGATCGAAGCGGCAAGTGTGCGCACGTGCCGATCTCTGGTGGATACACAGATCAGCGTATTGGTATCGCTTTGCAGATGCTCAGCAAACCCTGCCGCGATCTCTCTTGTTGCCTTTTGCATGGAAAGAACCTTGCACACAAGCAAGAGTACGGTAAGGGACAGCACCCCCACCGCGATCCATAACGCGACCATACGCACACCTCCTTTTTGATATTATTTTAAATCGCGGCGGCAAAAGCCCCACGCGCCGCCAAGGGTGGATAGCAGGGTGAGCAACGCAGAAAATACGGGCAACCGCCACACGTTTGCAGGCAACTCGCCTGTCATACCAATGGTTATAGCCTGACCGCCGGGCAGAAACTCGTGCAAAAATTGGAAGAATGCGCGCTTTGTGCCCGTCAGATATTTGGGGTTGGGCACGGGCTCGGGGGAGGGCATCAATACGCCGTTTACGACCGTTGCCGGACCGCTTAAGAATTCAGGGGCGGAAAGCATTTGATAGATCGCCATGCCTCCCATCATCAAGCCAATGGCAAGCAGCATCGCGCCAACCGCCACTACCGCCCTGTTTTGAATCAGCATGCAAAGCGTGACCATCAGGGCATTCATTGCCACCACGGTGGCAAGCGAGCAGAAAAAGAAGACCACGTTCACCTTTATCGGTGTCAAAAAGGGATTCAGCAGCGGTGCGGAAAGCCCCAATACCACGCCGATATAGACAAGGTGCATCAACATCGTGGCTGCAGTTGTGACGATCAGGTAGGTGAGATAGATCTGCACCTTCCCTTGTCCCACGATCAGCTTGTTGCGCCACGTGCCGTCCGCGTGCTCGGCACCGATGAACAGACCGTCGAACGCCGCCACGGTGATGAGAAAATAAGTGAGACCGATAAACAAAAGCCCGTCGGGAGTGTCATAGCCCATATCCTGCAAAACATAGGCGTCACGTGCCCGTGCAATCGTTGCAACGGCGCCAAGACCGCCCATGGCAAGCATACCGATCCAAAACAGCTTCCCTTTAAAGAGTCGTGCAAAGGTGGCAGAAAGCAGATTTTTCATACCGTCCACCCCCTTATTTGAGGTCACGGCGGCGGAAGACCGTGTAACCGATCGCACCGAAAATTGCCGTTAGACCCAAAGAGTACAGCGGGAGAAATTTAATGCTCTTCAACCAAGAAAAGTCATGATCTGCCTCCGCGTTACTGTAATTCCATATCGCAATACTTTCAAGCAACGGTTCGCTCTGACCCAAGGGAAGCGTATAGCTCAAATGCGTAAGCAATGTGCGCGCCGCACCATCGACATAGCGAGGATCCTCTATTTTCTGCAAAGAAACGAACTCCCCTGCCTCATTATAATGCTCTACAAGATAGTACTGCGGACGTGTAAGTGCCGCGTCTATCGCATAAGAAGCAAACAACAACCCGATCACCAATAGCACGGAAAGGATCGCCGACACGGCACGGGAACTAACAAGCATGGAAAGCACGCAAAGCAATGTAACGACAGCTACCGTCATCATCACAAGGCAAAACGCGATCAAAAGAAGCATACTGCCCGGCACGGGAGAAAGCACCTCGTGCGCCAGTGGCGCAAAGCCGGCAAGGAAGAGCAGCAGTATCGCAAGGCAAAACGCCGTGTGCAGCAGCCATTCCGAGAAAAAGATCTGCCCCTTTGTATAGCCCTTGATCGCCTTATTGCGAAAGCCACCCTCGCCGTGCTCACGCCCGACGAACAGCGAGATGAATGCGGCAAACGCGATGAAAAGCGCGATCAAGTACACGTCGTCAATGGTATAGACCGCATTGCGACCGCCAAGCAGCCCTATCACAAGCGAGGCAACGGCAACCAATGCGGTCAGCGGGTTTTTGAGATAACGGGCGAGCCCCGCGCGCAACAAATTACTCACGCTCGCCACCTCCCACAAGCCCCATAAAGTAGCTTTCCAAGCTTTCATCCTGCTCGGCGAGAGAACGCAATTCGCAATTTGCCTTATCCAGCGCATGTGTCAGCTCGGAAATATTGAGCCTCGCGTAAATGTCGGCGGTAGTGTCGGAAAGGATCTTGTATTCCACACCCATACCGTCCAGCACGCGCGACAGTGCGGCGGCGTTACTGACCTCCACACGCATACATTTGCGGCAAGCCGCCTCCAGCTCGGCGGCACTCATCTCCTTGACCATTCTACCCTTATCAATAAAGCCGTAATGCGTGGCAAGACGGGAAAGCTCGTCTAAAATGTGGCTGGAGATCAGCACGGTGATCTGTCGCTCGCGGTTGAGCTTCAGAATCAGCTCGCGGATCTCGATGATGCCCTGCGGATCAAGGCCGTTCACGGGCTCGTCCAGCACCAGAAAATCGGGATCGCCCGCAAGCGCGATGGCGATGCCAAGGCGTTGCTTCATACCAAGTGAGAAGTTGCGCGCCTTTTTCTTACCCGTGTTCGCAAGACCTACAAGTGCGAGCAGGTCGTCGATCCCCTCATAGGACGGGAGCCCCAACAGAAGATACTGCTGCTTTAGGTTGTCGCGCGCGGTCATATCCATATAGATCGCGGGCGTTTCCACCACCGCGCCCATACGTCGGCGCGCCTTTGAGATGCTTTTCTCCTTATAATCGATACCGTAGATGCTGTAAGAGCCTGCCGTTGGCGCTTGCAGACCGCAAACAAGGCGAATGAGCGTGGTCTTACCCGCGCCGTTCTTGCCGACAAAGCCATAGATCGCGCCCTTCGGCACGTGCATCGTGCAATGATCGAGTGCCTGAAACTTGCGGTAGGATTTGGATAGGTTTTGTGTTGTTAATACGTATTCCATCTTGAACTCCTCCTTTTAGATGTTGCCACCATTGTAGCAAAGGGGTGTTAAGGCGGCGGTAAAGAAAAGGGTTAAGATTTCGTAAAGATTGCAAAAATGGGGATAAAATATGCTTTTTAACCCCGTTTTTTTGTTATTTTTTTAGTTTGAAGCCAATACCCCAGACCGCCTCAATATGATCCTTGCCCGATACGTCGCGCAGCTTTCCGCGCAGGTTGCTGACGTGGATCTTGAGCGACCCTTCGGTGCAATCGGGGGTGTCAAGCGCAATGTGCTCGAGCAACGCGGACTTGGAAACAGCCCTGTTTGCGTTTTGCATCAAGCACTTCAAAATGGCGTACTCCGTGCGCGTCAGCTTCACCTCGATCTCACCCACCGCCACTGTATAATTTGCGGTGTTCAAGGTGATCACATCATAACAAAGAAGCGTGGCTTGTGCCGTGGTGCTTCGTAATGCCACTGCTATTCTTGCCAGCAATTCCTTGGTATCAAAGGGCTTTGTGACGTAATCCGCCGCCCCGCCAAGCAAAAGATCCACCTTGTCCTGCACGTCTATTTTGGCACTTACCACAATGACGGGAATGTTCTTAATTTTGGGCAAGACCTCCTCGCCCGAAAGCCCGGGGAGCATCAGGTCAAGCAGCACAAGATCGGGCGTTTTCTGTGAAAGCAGCAATAACGCTTCCGTGCCCGAATACGCGCGAAGCACTCCGTAGCCCTCTCTTTCGAGGAGCTCCTGTAGCATATTGCCAATGTGCATATCGTCGTCGATGATCAGTATCGTTTTCATGGTTGCTCCTTGCGTTTTACCTTTTTTTAATCGAAGCTTACGATCTCATTATACCACAAACTGCGCTGCTTTTCAATCCGCGGTTGTACGATAAAGATCCCGCCGCGAGCACATCGGCACTCGCGGCGGGATCTTCATTATTTTGTTTGGGTGCAGCTATTTAGATACTATATGCGATCAGAATGTATCTGCCGTTGCCTCACCGTGCGAGATCTCAAATACAGCAAAGCCCATATCCTCCAACGTCACGCCGATATCGTATTTCACGGTTAGGCAATCAAGCCAGCAAAGCAAATCCACAACGCCGACACGGTATAGGTCCATGAGCAGCGCCTCGTCCCAATACTCTCCCTCGTAGGATAGCCAGGTCAAAGCGGTATTTTCGGTAAAGGTGGCGGCGTTGATGCAACCAATGCTAACGTTTGTATTTTGGCCGTAGGATAACGATGCATAATACATGTATTGCGAGGGATCATAGAAAAGATCCAGCATCACGTAAAGCACGGCCCCCTCTTCCAATTCCCAAATCGCATCTACGTAAAGATGCCCGTATTCGGTATCGTATCCTATGATAAATAAAGCACCCTCTATTTCCTCGCTGTAATACACCTGACCGCCCGAATACTCGGTATAGTTTGCATACAGCCAGTTCAGCAAAACGCCGTTCGGGGTATGATTCATTTCATATAGATCAGCCAAGGATATGGGCGTGCCAAAAATCAAGTGGTCAATTTCATCGGCAAAAACAGCGAAATTGAGATTTTGCGAATCGGCAACACAAAATGTGTTTATACCAATCACTTCTCCGTACACATTGATCAGCGGCCCACCCGAATTGCCGTGCGAGACCGCGGCATCGTGCTGAACGCAGGACACGCCCTGCAATTCTCTTTTTGCATACGTGATAATGCCCTGCGAGAGGGTGTTGGTCTGCCCCTGCGGAGAACCGATCGCAAAAACCGTCTGCCCCGCTTTGACGGGCTTCTTGCACACATTGGCAACCGCCAACCCGATTGCATCTATTTTCAGAACTGCCAGATCGATGTCTTGATCAAATGCAAGAACCGATTTTACGGGATAGGTTCTTTGGTTTACGGTAACGGTCGCAGAATACGCCTGTTCAATAACATGATAATTCGTCATGATCTTTCCGTCACTGCTATATACAAATCCCGATCCAAAGCCTGTTTTTTCACCGTTTTTATCGTAAATAGTGATCTCTGCAACGTACTCGACAGCTCGGTCATAGATCTCTGTCGCGGTAAGCGTTGCCAGCGAATAGGGCTCGTTATACATATGTCGGCAAGCGACAACGGTGCAGGTGTATCTCTTTGTGCCTTGCGTCACACAGGTCGCGGCGGTTAAAACGGTTCCCCCGTCGTATTGATGCCCCAAGGCATTTACTACCGTCTGCTCAACAAGCGTTGCCCCACAAGCACCGCAGTGCGACCCCTCTGTCTTACCGTTTGCGGTACAGGTTGGAGAAACCGCAGCGTCTGTTACAGCCGTATGTCCTGTTGCGGCAATTATGGTTTGGGGCGTCAGTGTGCTGTTGCAAACGCCGCAATGACTCCCCGCCGTCTTGCCGTCGTTGAGGCAGGTTGCGGCAACGGCGGCATCCGCCACCTCTGTATGTCCCAATGCTGCGATCGGCATGTATTCCCACTCGCCGCACAAGCTGCAGCTTCTTGCTTGCCTACCCTCGACCGTGCAAGTGGGCAATCTCGTTGTGCTCCATTCGGAAAACGAATGGACGTGTTCCTCCTCACACGCTGTAAAGCATACGCAGAGCACGATCGCCAACAGCAGGATCGCCATAACGGATAAGATCCCTTTCATACGCATGTTGTTACCTCCATAATAATTTGACTGTACTTAATCAAGAGTGAATGCCCGAAATACAATTTCTTGTTCGGTATGCTAACATAGTACACTTTTACGTGGGGTGAAAGTCAATAGATTTTAAAAATTTTTTTGCTCTGCAATAAATGATATCATAAATTTCAACTTAAAACAGCAAAAAGGGGCTTGTCCACTAAACGCCTTGACATTTGCGGCAGCCCCTTTTATTTTTACCGCGGAGCAAAAACGCCACAACGGTATAGCTTTATTCCGGATAATTTGCTTTGCTACGCGAAAGACTTATTCCCACTCGCTCCTGAAAAATAAATCTTAAACAGATTTGCTTATGGGATTTAGCTCAAGGTCTTAGGATTATTTCCATTATTCAGACAGCAGAGGCTATCTGATTTTTTGTTGCCATACTGTTGCCACGGAAGGCATATATTTAGTTGTCATTTTCTACAACAATATTTTTATGCAGACCTTCAGAAATGTAATACGATAATTCTGGATACATAATTGTTCCCGCCGCAATACCTTGATACATATAATTCAAAAAGCTATAGATATGGGCATATCTAAATGTAGCTGTATCTCCATCTACATCTTCGTATGGCTTAATTTCGCAATGTTTCAACAATGTGTTCCCTATAGATGGATAATAAATAGCTTTCTTCTTCTCATCAACATACATAAAAGCCCCATCTCTGACGCTTAAAATCATATTGTGTCTAAATTTTTTGTCTATTTCTCCGTATAGACCATCTAATTCATTAACCAAATTATCGGTCTTGAATTCCAAGGAATCACAAATTAAAAAAGTAACTAATTGGTCGCGGGGATTGACAAGCGGAAGAAAATCTCGGCGAGTATTGTTTACACACTCGTATATTATAGATCTATTTTTTTCGATATTTAGCCGCATCGCTTTGACATTCGATAATTTTTGAAGAGCTTCTTTTAATTTGGTTTTTGATAGGTCAGATTTCACTTCACCAACAGCAACAACACATTCAATTGGGAAAAAACGCTGTTTTTCATTGTTTTCAATTAGCGGAGTATTGTTAGCATCAAATATTATTATATCACACTGGTGGCTAACATTTCCTGTTGAATCAATTATAAATCCTGTACCAAAATCCAAACGCATAGGAACAACGTTTTTCAACAAGTCAATGCATATTTTCTCTCGATACATACCGAATTCACCTGGATGAATCAAGTTTCCATCGTCATCAAAATATAAGGCTTTGGCATTATTAAGATAGTCAAATACAAACTGTTCAACTTTTGATTGTAATATAAATTGCAATACTTTCTTTTTTTCTCTCATAAGAATCTTCACCTTTTCACCGTGCATATTTAAAGTAATAAGTACTTGTTGAATCAACAGCTTTCACTACACACAAAGCATACATAGATATAAATGGATTAATCCATAAGCTGCAAAAATGCCCACAGTAGGTTTTACTGCGGGCATTTCTGTAAACAACCTACAATCCGGTTGCAATTATTCTTTTAAAAATGTTGCCATTTTGTTGCCACAAGCGGCGACAAAAGCTTGAAAACCCTTGATATTACAGGCTTTTTTCGACCTCTGAAATTATTCCCACTCGATCGTTCCCGTGGGCTTGGGAGTGATATCGTAAAGCACGCGGTTGATGCCCTCGACCTCGGCGGTGATCCTCGCGGTCACCTTGTGGAGCACCTCGTAGGGGATCTCCTCGACTGTTGCGGTCATGGCATCCTTGGTATTGACGGCGCGAATGATCGCGGGCCAGCCCTCGTAGCGGCTATCGTCCTTCACACCAACGCTCTTGATGTCGGGCACGACCACAAAATACTGCCACACCTTGCCGGCAAGGCCAAAGTTATCAAATTCCTCGCGCAAAATGGCATCTGCCTCACGCAGTGCCGCCAAGCGATCGCGCGTGATCGCGCCAAGGCATCTTACACCAAGACCGGGGCCGGGGAAGGGCTGACGGTACACCATGGCATGGGGCAGGCCCAGTGCCTCACCAACAACTCTTACCTCGTCCTTAAACAAAAGCTTTACGGGCTCAACGAGCTCAAATTTGAGATCCTCGGGCAGGCCCCCCACGTTGTGGTGAGATTTCACTGCCTTTTTGCCCTCTGCCTGCTTGACGCTCTCGAGAATATCGGGATAAATCGTGCCTTGTGCGAGGAACTCTACCCCCTCGAGCTTTCTTGCCTCATCGGCAAAAACCTCGATAAACTCCTTACCGATGATCTTTCTCTTGCTCTCAGGGTCGCTGACGCCTGCAAGAAGATCAAGGAAGCGGTCGGTTGCATCGATATAGATGAGGTTGGCATCCAGTGCCTTGCCAAATACATCGATCACCTGCTCGCTTTCGCCCTTACGCATCAGACCGTGATTAACGTGTACACACACAAGCTGACGGCCGATCGCCTTGATGAGCAATGCCGCCACCACGGAGGAATCCACGCCACCCGACAAGGCGAGAAGCACCTTTTTGTTGCCTACCTGTGCCCGTACCGCGTTTACCTGCTCCTCGATAAAGCGATCTGCCAGCTCCTTTGTGGTAATACGAGCCATATCTTCGGGTCTTTTGTTGGGATCAAATGCCATTGTTTTTTCCTCCTTGTATATTTTGCCGCAAGCTGTTGCGGCACTTTGCCTTTTAATATTTTTTATTATAACACTCAGGGCGCGTGCGCGCAAGTGTTTTTTGCAAGTTTTTTGATTTTTTCTTTCATAAAAAGTCGCACACGATTGACAAAAGCCTATGAAAAAGAGTATAATAAAGGTGTATTTTGTAAAGGGAGGGCTTTGCCGTGAACGCGATCATCAGGGATGAAGAATACCGCAAGAATATCGCCCACGCGGCAGGGCGCGCGTTCCTGTTTTTCGGCGAGGAGGACTACCTCAAGGCCGCCGCGGTGCGCGAAACGCGCGCGGCTCTGTGCCCAGATCCCGCTATGGCGTTTTTCAATGACGTTACCGTAGATTTCACCGATTACACGCCCGACAGGCTCCTTGACGCCATGGCGGCACCTCCCATGATGACCGACGCCCGTCTTATTGTGCTACGGGGCTTTGATTTTCACGCCATGAAGGGGGGAGAGCTCGATGCGCTCATTGCGGTGCTTTCGCAGCTTGAGGAATATGATTTTAACTGCATCATTCTACTTGTGGCGGCAGGGATGATCGATGAGGGATACTTACCGAAAAAGCCCTCAACGGTATTCAAAAAGCTTGCAGAGGTGACAACGCCCGTAGAGTTTGTCGCGCCCACGGATGCGCGCCTTGCGCGTTGGGCTGCCAAGCATTTTGCCCATTACGGCGTTGCTGCCGCGCCCGATGTCTGCACGGCACTGATCGCCCACGCGGGCAAGACCATGTTTGTGCTGGCAAACGAGATAGAAAAGCTTGCCTGTTATGTAAAGGCGCATGAGCGCACCGAGGTTACCGTATCGGATATCCAAACGGTTGCCGTGCCCGCCTTACTGCCCGATGCCTTTGCGCTTTCAAACGCGATCCTCGCGGGTGACGGTCGCGCCGCGCTGAATGCACTTGCGGTGCTGAAGTTTGAGCGTGTTGAGCCCACTGTTATATTAGGAGAGATCTCACGCATCTTTGCGGAATTACAGGGCGTGCACGTGCTTTTAGAAGCCGGAAAAAGCAACAAGGAGATCTCTGCAACGCTGAAAATGCACGAATACAAGGTGGGGCTTCTTGCCAAATCTCTTGCGCGCACGGGTCCGCAACGGCTTGCACGCGTCATTGCTCTTGTCGCCAAGACCGATCTTGCGCTAAAAAGCTCCTATGCCGACTATTCCCCGATCGAGCAATTGATTTGCACGCTTTGAGTTGACATTTTTAAAAACACGTGTATAATGTAAATGATAACTTATATTATAAGGAGATACCATGAAGGCCTATAAAATGAACATCGCGGGGCTTGACCGCACACTGCCGCTTTGCCCTCTCAACGAGGAGCTCTCGATCGGCGCCTTTGTCATTTTCGGCGACCCCGAGCTCACCACCGCTTGCGCAAAAGCACTGCTTGACCGCGCACCCGACTACGATTATCTGATCTCCACAGAAGCCAAGGGCATTCCGCTTGTGCATGAAATGGCGCGCCTTGCAGGCAACCAAAAATACATGCTGGTACGCAAAACGCCCAAGCTTTACATGACGGGCGTTATGGAGGTAACGGTGCGCTCGATCACCACCGCCAAGGAGCAAAAGCTTTACCTTGACCAAGCCGATGCCGATCTGATGCGCGGCAAGCGTATTTTGATCGTGGACGACGTGATCTCAACAGGTGCCTCACTCCACGCCACAGAGGAGCTGGTAAAGGCGGCAGGCGGTATTGTCTGCGGCCGTATGGCAGTGCTTGCCGAGGGAGATGCACAAAACCGCGAGGACATTATATATCTTGAAAAATTACCGCTTTTCACCGCAAACGGTGAAGTGATCGAGTGAAAAGGAGTTTTAAAATGGCTGAATTTCTAACCGCACAGGACAAAAGAACACATTACTGCGGCACCCTCACGGAGCAGGATATCGGCAAAACGGTATCGGTTATGGGTTGGGTGCAGCGTCAGCGCGATCTTGGCGCACTCATTTTCATCGATCTGCGCGACCGCACGGGTCTTTTACAGCTTGCCTTTGACGACACAACCCCCAAAACGGTATTTGAAAAGGCATTTTCCTGCCGCGCCGAGTACGTCATTGCCGTACACGGCACAGTGCGTGCCCGCGGCGAGGGTGCGGTAAATCCCAACCTTCCCACAGGCAAGGTTGAGGTCTACGTCACCGATATGAAGATCCTTTCTGCCGCGCAAACGCCTCCCTTTGAGGTTTCGGACAGCAAACGTGTAAAGGACGAAACGGCACTCAAGTACCGTTACCTCGACTTAAGACGCCCCGAGCTGCAAAAAAACATTCGTATGCGCCACGAGCTTGCGCGCATTGCACGCGAATATTACTTTGAGAACGGCTTCATGGAGATCGAAACGCCCATGATGATCAAGGCGACCCCCGAGGGCGCGCGTGATTATCTTGTGCCCTCCCGCGTACACAAGGGCAGCTTTTACGCCCTGCCTCAATCCCCCCAGATCTACAAGCAGCTTTTGATGCTTTCAGGGTTTGACCGCTATATCCAGCTTGCACGCTGCTTCCGCGACGAGGATCTGCGTGCCGACCGTCAGCCCGAATTTACACAGATCGACCTTGAGATGTCCTTTGCCACCGCAGCGGATATTATGGAAATGAACGAGGGCTTTATTGTGCGCGCCTTCCGTGAGCTTTTGGGCGTCACGCTGAAGACCCCGTTTGAGCGCATGACCTTTGCCGAGGCAATGGAACGCTTTGGCAGCGACAAGCCCGACACGCGCTTTGGCATGGAGATCATAGATATCTCTCCGGCGGTGAAGGATTGCGGCTTTTCCGTGTTTAGCGGCGCTATCGCTGCCGGCGGCAGCGTGCGCGGCATTGTTGCCAAGTGTGCGGCAAGCACGCTCTCGCGCAAGGAGATCGACAAGCTGACCGACCACGCCAAGGGCATTGGTGCCAAGGGACTTGCCTATATCCGTTGGGTTGACGAAGCACCCAACATGTCCTTTGCAAAGTTCCTCACCCCCGACGAGCAAAACGCCGTGATTGCGGCACTTGGTATGGAAAAGGGCGACGTGGCTCTTATCGTTGCCGACAAAAACCGTGTGGTGCTCCCCACGCTCGGCGCACTGCGCAACCTCCTTGGCAAAAAGCTTGGCCTGATCCCCGAGGGCGCTTACAACTTCCTTTGGATCACCGAATTCCCCTTCTTTGAGTGGAACGAGGAAACGGGTGCATGGGATGCCATGCATCACCCCTTTACCATGCCTATGGAGGAGTGCCTGCCCTATCTTGAATCCGACCCCGGCAAGGTGCGTGCCAAGGCGTATGATATGGTCCTGAACGGCACCGAGCTCCTTTCGGGCTCGATCCGCATTACCGACTGGCAGCTACAGGAAAAGATGTTTAACGCCTTAGGGCTTACCGCCGAGGATATTGAAAAGAAGTTTGGCTTCCTTGTGGATGCCTACAAGTACGGCGCACCGCCCCACGGCGGCTCAGGCATGGGTCTTGACCGCCTTGCCATGGTTATGGCAGGCGCAGATTCCCTGCGCGACGTCATTGCCTTCCCCAAGGTGCAAAACGCAAGCGAGCTGATGTCGGGCTGCCCCGCACCCGCCGATCCCAAGGCACTTGCCGACCTTAGCATAGCGGTTATTGAGGAAAGCGAAAAATAAACAAGAAAGGTGTCATTGCTCTTTTTGCGATCGCTCCCCACAGGGGAGCCGCGAGAAAGGTGTTTTTAGATGCATATGGTAAAAAAGCTTCTTCTTGTATTTTTTATCATCGTGCTTGCAATTTCGGCAGTTTTGCTCACAACCTGTGCGTACGATTGTCCCACTTGTAAGGATGATAAAAAAATAGATTGCGAGGATTGCGACGGTAAAGGAAGGGTGCCGTGCACAAAATGCGATGGCGACGGTATTGTTCCTTGTTCTCGGTGCGACGGCAAAGGGGAAATAGCCTTAATATGTGATCGTTGTAACGGTTTTGGTTATATGTATGAAGTCAATCTTCAATCCGGCATAGCCAAACGCGATTGCTCCTTATGTGAAAACGGGACTATATCCAAGGACTGCCCCCCTTCCAGCTCCTGCGGATGTAGAAACGGAAAACGGGACTGTGAAACCTGTGCGGGAGAAGGAAAGGTCAAATGCCCCGATTGTTGGAAATACCAATAATCACTCCGGCAAATTCAAACAATAAAATCAAACAGCACCCCGACAGATCTTGTCCTTGTCAGGGTGCTGTTTTTTGCAAAAAAGCCTTTTTCGTATTCTCTTTTTGTATTCTCAAAAATTTATTGCTTCACGTGCACATCCATTTGCGGGAAGGGGATCTCGATGCCATTTTCGCTAAAGGCATCATAAATTTCTTCCTTGAGGTCAAAGTTTGTGTTCCAGTAATCGCTGCCGTTGAGCCACACACGTACCGCAAAATCAATGGAGCTGGCACCGTGCTCGGTCATACGTACCATGGGTGCGGGATCCTTAAAGATCTCCTCGTGGCGGGAAATAACGTCAAGTACAACACGCTTTACCTTTGCCACTTCCGTACCGTATGCTGCCGAAACCGTGAGGTCAAGTCTGCGTGTGCCCTTGGTGGAGTAATTGGTGATATTGGCGGTCGTTACGTTGCCGTTGGGGATAATGATCACCTTATTGTCGCCCGTTTTCAGCTTCGTTGAAAAAATAGAGATCGTTTCCACTGTGCCCGACGTGCCGCCGATATCTACGAAATCCCCCTCCTCAAAGGGCTTGGTCATCACCAGCGTAATGCCGGAGGCGAGATTGGAAACGATGCCCTGCACAGCAAGCGAGATTGCGAGCGTGAGTACACTGAAGATCGCCACCAGCGAGGTCGTATCCACACCGAGCATGGACAGTAAAATAATGACGTAAAGTGCGAGCAACGCGACCTTTACAAGCGACTTGAGGAAGTTGCCCGTTGCACCCTTCAGCTTCGAGCGATCCATAGCACGCGAAAAAATGCGTCCCACGACCTTCACTACGATGTATCCGACGATGAGAACGATCAAAAATGTCAGGATCCTGTTCCAATTGCTTGTCACAGTGCCAACCACTGTGTTTAAGAGGTTTGTGAAAAACTCTTTCATAACTTTTCTTTCCTTTCGGGTAATTTTATAAAACAGCCAAAAACAGCGTGTTTTCAAGATTGGAGGGCGCATTTTCGCCGCTGAGCAGCAAAAAGTGATACACGCCCGCATCGGTTTTCATTGCCGAGATGCGAAGCCCACCGACCGACAGATAAAGTGCCGGCTTTTTCCCGGCAATCCGCACAAGCCCCGGCACGGCATTGGAAAACGCCTCGCAAAGAAGCGGCACATCAAGGGCACGCGCAAGCATCACGCCTGTGGCGTGAAGGGTTGCCGCCCCTTGTGCTTCGGGGGCAAAGGGATCAACCGTTACCTGTGCCAACACACCCAACTTTTCAAGCCGTGCCGCAACACGTGCGGCAAACGCCGCCTCGCTCCCGTCAAGTGCCATAGCAAAGCCGCGCGCTACATCAATGTCACCGCTTGCGACCCATTCATACAGTAATTCGCGCACCGTGTAGCTGTTTCCCTCACCCATGCCGCTGACAAGCGTAATGAGCGTTTCCGGTGTGAGTGCGGTGCCCTGCCGTTCAAGCTCCTCAGTGATCGCCAAAGCCACCGCCAAGCGGCGCGCGATCACGGGCGACACAGCACCCTCGCCACCCACGCTGTACGAAAGCTTATGCGTGGCTGTATCCGACATCAAAATGCCACTGACCCCATTGGGTGCTTCGGTCTTGGTTGCGGCATCGGTTAATAGCGCGTAACGCGCGGGAATCACGTCGGTACGCTCAATCACGTATTCACACAGCGTACAGCTCCGTTTGGTGTAGCCCTCCTCCGCCTCGGTAGGTGCCACTACGGTATCGGAAAACGCGTGCTTTCTGGCAGCGATATCCTCTGGCACGGCAACGGTATCTGTCACCGCTTGGTGACAGATCTTGCAATAGCGGATCTGCGTGCCCTCACAGATACAGGTTTCGGGCGTTACGTCATAGCGGTTCCCGTAGACGTGCGTGTGCGCGCCCGTATCATACAGATAGGTATCCCCCTCGCCGCCACAGGCGACAAGCACGAGAGAAAATAGCAGTATTAGCGTAATACAGCGCAATTTTCTCATACCGTTTCCCTACCTTTCTATTTTATGATCGGTTTTGCCGTTAAGGCAATGAGCAGCTTTTTGTTGTCGGGCTGTACCGTCGCCTCATGTGCGGCACGGTTGCGGTGGATCTCACCGCAGCGCACGCAACGGTGCAGGATCACAAATCCCTTTTTGGCATCGGGCACTGCACTCACGGGCTCCATTTCGCCACCGCACGTGTTGGCGCGGTCCCCCGGATTGATATCCACGTGCAGGCTCCACAGACAAAAGGGGCAGTGGTTACGCGAGCTAAAGCCCAGCGGCTGCACCTCCTTGCCGCAGTGCGTGCAAACAAAGCCGTTATCGTTTTTTAAAAATCTTTTCGTTTCCATATTTCGTTGAAAAACGCCGCATGGTGCGGCGTTTTTGTGCGTTTTTTATTTTTTGAGCGCAATTGCCTCTTTTGCTTTTTTCACAATATTGGCAGGGGTAAGTCCGAATGCCTCAAGCAGATCCGGCACCGATCCCGAGCGACCGAAGGTGTCGTTTACGCCAACGCGCACAACGGGAACGGGGTAGCCCTCGCAAACCGTTTCGGCAACGGCTGCACCAAGACCGCCGATAATGCTGTGCTCCTCTGCGGTAACGATCGCGCCCGTTTCCTTCGCCGCCTTCAGCACGATCTCACGGTCAAGGGGCTTAATGGTGTGAATGTTGATCACACGGGCAGAAACACCCTCTGCCTTCAGCATATCTGCTGCGGTGTTTGCCATATCGACCATAATACCCGTGGCAATGATCGTAACGTCAGTACCCTCGCGCAGCTGCACGCCCTTACCAAGCTCAAACTTGTAGGTTGCCTTGTCGTTGAACACAGGCACGGCATATCTGCCAAAGCGGAGATACACAGGGCCCTTAAAATGAAGTGCCGCCTCCACTGCCGCACGCGCCTCTACCGCATCGGCGGGGTTGATCACCGTCATACCGGGAATGGCGCGCATCAGGGCAATATCCTCGTTGCACTGGTGCGTGGCACCGTCCTCGCCCACGGTAATACCTGCGTGCGTAGCACCGATCTTTACGTTCAAATGAGGATACCCAACGGAGTTGCGGATCTGCTCAAAGGCACGCCCCGATGCAAACATGGCAAAGGAGGAAACAAACGGGATCTTGCCGGCTGCCGCAAGACCTGCCGCCACCGACATCATATTGCCCTCGGCAATGCCGCAATCAAAATGGCGATCGGGAAATTTTTTCTTGAAAATCCCTGTTTTGGTAGCTGCCGCAAGGTCTGCGTCAAGCACCACAAAATCATATTTTTCGCCAAGCTCGGCAAGCATCTCGCCGTAGGCTTGTCTTGTTGCAATCTTTTCTGCCATTTCTGCGTCCCCCTTATACCTTTGCCTTCGCCTTGATCTCTGCCACGGCGATCTCGTATTGCTCGTCGTTGGGTGCCACACCGTGCCAGTTCACCTGGTTCTCCATAAAGGAAACACCCTTACCCTTCACGGTCTTAAAGATAATGGCAGTGGGCTTGCCCTTGACGGTTTTTGCCTCCTCAAAGGCCTTTTCGATCTCGTCAAAATCGTGCCCGTCGGCAACGATCACGTGGAAGCCGAATGCCTCAAGCTTTTTATCGTGGGGCGTCGGGTTCATGATCTCGGTCACAGGTCCGTCGATCTGCAAGCCGTTCCAGTCGATCATCACAACGAGGTTGTCCAGCTTATAATGGGCGGCAAACATCATGGCCTCCCAAACCTGTCCCTCCTCGCTCTCACCGTCGCCAAGCATGGTGTAGGTGCGATAGTCGCGCCCGTCGATCTTAGCGGCAAGTGCCATGCCGCAAGCGGCTGAAACACCAAGGCCAAGCGAGCCTGTGCTCATATCCACACCGGGCGTGCTCTTCATATCGGGGTGACCCTGCAAGAAGGAATGGATCTTACGCAGCCCCAAAAGCTCCTCGCGCGGAAAATATCCCTTTTCGGCAAGCGCAGCATAGAGCGCGGGGGCAGTGTGTCCCTTTGAAAGCACAAAGCGGTCGCGCGATTCCATGGTAGGATCAGCAGGATCTACCTTCATCTCGGAAAAATAAAGATATGCCATAATATCGGCGATCGAAAGTGAACCGCCCGGGTGACCGCATCCTGCGGCATGAACCTGATCAAGGATATCAAGCCTCATTTTAGCGGCGATTTCGGCAAGCTGTTGTTTTTTTGCCCTTTCCATGGTTTCCCTCCTGTACGCCCGCATGTCGGGCAATGTCGTAATATATTATTATAATTATAAACTTTAACTGCATTCATGTCAAGGGGCGAAGCACAAAATTTCGCGCGAGAGCCGTACCCAAAAAAACGGTGAGCTCCGCGTTTTGATGCCCCCAAAAAACTTTTCGCACTTTGGAAAAGCCTTTCCTTTTTTGCAACGACAAAATTCCTGTTTTTTGTGCTTGACACCCCCACTTTTGCACAGGTATTTTACAGGCAAAAACATCCTGAACTCCCTGCTACAAAAGGAGTTTTACACAGTTTCCACAGGGTTTTCCACAGGCTGGACCTGTGCCTTGGTGGAAAAACCGCGCTGTTTCCGTTTTTGGAAATTTTGCGTTTTTGGGGAACTTTCCTTCCCACCTCGCTTCTCATTTTTCCCTTTTCGGGCATTTTTCTTCCCACTGCGACAAAAAACCATATTTTTCCTTTTTGCGGTTTTCCCCTGTTTTTTCGGCGCACGACCCTCAAAGCCTTGCCACGCCTTGTTTTTTGCGGCCTTGCTGCGCTTTTGCTTTGCGCTTGGCGGTATATGGCAGCGCAAAAAAACGCACACCGCAAACCGGTGATATCCTTATCGGAGAATTTACACTTTGACAAAAGTGCGAGCATCGCATTTGACCGGTCAAATGCTCTATGGGCTAAGCCCAAACCCTTATTACAAGCAGAAAGAGCAAGAATAAAAGGAGAAAAATCCTTCTATTCTTGCTCTGATCGTTTTTATGAATGAATTGATGCTATTTGCTCCGCAAATGAGGCATCATGAATTGGCTTCGCCATGATTTCTCGCTTCGCTCCATGAATTGAATTGCAACCAACGCGCCGTAAGGCGCAATTCATGCCGCAGGCAATTCACGAAAGCGAGAGCTTTCAATTCACGCAAGCCGTAGGGTTGCAATTCATTGCGTGTTCTCCGTTAAGGATAACACGCTAACAGAGAGCATCCCTTGTCGCGGCGTGCGCTTTTGCTTTTAATTTTTCAGGCTGTGAATGGGCGCGGGGATTCTGCCGCCGCGCGAAATAAATTTAGCGGGAGAATAGGTGCGAAGGGGCATAATGGGTGCAGTGCCCAAAAGGCCGCCAAAGCTGACGCTGTCGCCAACAGTCTTGCCGTAGGCAGGAATGAGGCGCACCGCCGTGGTCTTTGTATTCGCCACGCCAATAGAGATCTCGTCGGCAATGATGCCGCAAATGACCTCCTCGGTGGTATCGCCGGGCACGGCGATCATGTCAAGGCCGACCGAGCAAACAGCCGTCATTGCCTCGAGCTTTTCAATGGAAAGCGCACCGGCATTTACCGCGGCGATCATGCCCTCATCCTCCGAAACGGGAATGAATGCGCCGGAAAGTCCGCCGACGTGCGAGGAAGCCATAACGCCGCCCTTCTTTACGGCATCGTTGAGCATCGCAAGTGCCGCAGTGGTGCCGTGCGCACCGCAGACCTCAAGACCCATTTCCTCAAGGATACGGGCAACCGAGTCGCCAATGGCGGGCGTGGGGGCAAGGGAAAGATCGATGATGCCGAAGGGCGCGCCAAGGCGCTTTGCCGCCTCGCTTGCAACAAGCTGGCCAACGCGCGTGATCTTGAAAGCAGTGGTCTTGATCACGTCGGCAAGCTTGGAAAGATCGCACTCCCCTGCGCGGCGAATTGCCGCCGCCACCACGCCGGGGCCCGAAACACCCACGTTGATGACGCTGTCGGGCTCGCCCACGCCGTGGAATGCACCTGCCATAAAGGGATTATCCTCGGGGACGTTTGCGAAAACGACCAGCTTGGCACAGCCGATCGAGTTGTTGTCGCGCGTAAGGTACGCCGCACGCTTGATCGTGCTGCCCATAAGGCGAATGGCATCCATGTTAATACCCGCCTTTGTGCTTGCCACGTTCACCGAGGAGCATACGTTCTCGGTTTCGGCAAGTGCCTCGGGGATCACGGAAATAAGATTTCTATCCCCCACAGTCATGCCCTTGTGCACCAGCGCAGAGTATCCGCCAATAAAGTTGATACCCAGCGTTTTCGCGGCACGTTGCAGGGTATGTGCGAGCTTTAAGTACCCTTCGGGTGAGATCGCGCCGCCAATAAGCGACACAGGCGTGACCGATACGCGCTTATTCACGATCGGGATCCCGTATTCACGCTCGATCGAAACGCCGGTATCTACCAGCTTTTCTGCGGTTTTTGTGATCTTATCGTACACCTTGTCACAAAGGCGGTTGGCATCCTCACTGACACAGTCAAGGAGCGAGATGCCCATGGTTATGGTTCTGATATCGAGATTTTCCTCTCGGATCATCCCGATCGTTTCCAGTATATCGGCTACGTTTAGCATGCTGCACTCTCCTTAAATATGATGCATGGTATTAAAAATATCTTCATGCATCGCACGGGTATCGAGCCCTCTTTCCTTGCCCATTGCTGCGAGCTTGTCGGCAAAATCCGCAAAGGGCACCGAGAGCTTGTCGATCTCCGCGATCATGATCATCGCGAAATACTCGGAGAGGACGCTCTGCGTGATCTCGGTAATGTTTGCGCCGTGCTTCGCACAAAACGTGCTCACAGCGGCGATAATGCCAACGCTATCCTTGCCTGTAACGGTAATGACTGCTTTCATTTTTCATTCTCCTTCTCGGCACTGCCGATCCTTTAATGCTACCATTATACCTCTTTATAAAAAAAATAGCAAGGGCTTTTGGAGGATACTTTACAAAAACATTGAAATATGTATTTTTTTATGGTATACTGAAAGGCGAAGCTATTGTAGGGGGTTCCTATATGAATGAGTTTTTGACATACGAATTTGTTGTTTCTCAAAAAACACAGGGTAAGTGGCTTGCCGCACGCATCGGCCTTATTGCGTTTTATTGCCTGTATCCCGTGGCAATTTTACTGCTTGGCATGAAATACAGCTTTGCCGCACCCCTGCTTGCCTTTATTCCGATCTCGCTTGGACTGATCATATTCATCACGTGGCGTTACGTTTCGGTGGATTACGAATACTCCGTTACCTCAGGCACGCTCACCTTTACCAAGATATACGGAAACCGTTCCCGTCGCAAGATCTTTGAGATGAAGCTAAAGGATGCCGTGCGTATCGCGCCGCTTGCGGATCAAAACGAGGTCGCACGCGCCACCGCATACACCCCCGAACGGGAATTTATGGGTGTTTCCTGTATGTCTGCACCCGATATCTATATTATGCTCTTTGAATTACACACCGGCAAAGGTGGAGAAAAACGCCGCGCGATCTTTTATTTTGAAGCGACCGCAAAAATGCTGTCTGTGTGCCGTTTTTACAACCCGTCCGGCACTGTTTTGTCTAAACCAACTCGATAATTCCAATCTGAACTTAGATAAGCAGGATCGCCGAAGTCGCCCGAAAGCCCCGTTTTTTCGCGCTTTCGGCACTTGTCGCTCGCATCAAGTTCAATCAAAGGAGATCTTATGAAACTTTCTACCAAGGTGGCCGTGATCGGTGCCGGGCACGCCGGCATCGAGGCGGCACTGGCAAGCGCGCGCATGGGCGTTGACACCGTTTTGTTTACCATTTCGCTTGAGGCGATCGCCAATATGCCCTGTAACCCCTCGATCGGAGGCACGGCAAAAGGACATTTGGTCTATGAGATCGATGCGCTCGGCGGTGAAATGGGCCGCGCGGCAGATGCCGTAACGCTCCAATCACGCACGCTCAATCTCGGCAAGGGTGCCGCTGTACATTCCAAGCGCGTGCAGGCAGACCGCAAGCACTATCAGGCATATATGAAATCGGTGCTGGAGCGCACCGAAAACCTGCGGCTCGTGCAAGCCGAGATCGTTTCGGTCAAAGCAGACGAAAACAATCACGTTTGTGGGGTAATGACGCATCTTGGCGAGCTTTGGGCTTGTGAATGTGTCATTGTTGCCGCAGGCACGTATCTCGAAAGTCGCATTTTTGTGGGCGACGTCAATTACGAAAGCGGTCCTGACGGATTTTTGCCCTCGCGTGGACTTTCCGCTTCGCTTGCCGCCCTTGGTGTAACGGTGCGTCGCTTTAAAACAGGTACGCCTGCGCGCATCAATCGCCGTTCCGTGGCACTTGACCGCTTAGAGGAGCAGCCGGGCGAAGCAGATCCCCTACCCTATGCCGCCGATACCCCCGAGGACTATATGGCAGGCGTGAAGCAGCTCCCCTGTCACATTGTTTATACCAACCAAGAAACGCATCGCGTTATCCGTGAAAACCTATCGCGTTCCGCGATGTACGGTGGCCATATTCACGGCACGGGTCCCCGATATTGCCCGTCAATTGAGGATAAAGTGGTCCGTTTTGCCGATAAAGAACGCCACCAGCTTTTCCTTGAGCCGATCGGTGCCGACACCGACGAGCTCTATTTACAGGGCTTTTCCACCTCCCTGCCCACCGACGTACAGGCAGAAATGCTACACACGCTCCCCGGCTTTGAGCAAGCCGAGATGATGCGCTACGCCTACGCAATAGAATATGATTGCTGCGATCCGACCGACCTTACCGCAACCCTGGAATTCAGAAAGATCGGCGGCTTGTTTGGCGCGGGACAGTTCAACGGCACCTCGGGCTACGAGGAGGCGGCGGCGCAAGGCCTGCTTGCCGGCATGAATGCAGCCCTGAAGGTGAAGGGTCAGGAGCCCGTTATCTTACCCCGTTCCAGCTCCTATCTTGGCACCTTGGTTGACGATCTTATCATCAAGGGCACCAACGAGCCCTATCGCATGATGACCTCTCGCTCGGAATACCGCCTGCTTTTGCGCCAGGATAACGCCGATGCGCGCCTTACCCCCATTGCCCACAGAGTGGGGCTGATCGATGATGCTCGCTTTGCCGCGTTTGAGCAAAAGCAAGCCGCCATTGCGCAGGAGATCGCCCGTCTTAGCACCACGCATCTCTCCCCCGCGCAGGTAAACCCGTTTCTTAGTGAATTGGGGCAGCCCCCCGTTTCCACAGGTATTTCACTTGCCGATCTTTTGCGCCGTCCCGGCATTACCTACGACGCCTTAGCCCCCCTTGACCCCACGCGCCCGGCTCTTACAAAAAAAGCCGCACTTTCAGCAGAAGTTCAAATCAAGTACGAAGGGTACATCAACCGCCAAATAGCAGAGGTTTCGCGACATGAAAAGTTAGAGTCAAGAATGTTGCCGAGCACCCTTGACTACCAAAAGATCACAGGACTCAGACTCGAAGCGGCGCAAAAGCTTTCCGCCATGCGCCCCGCAACCGTAGGACAGGCCTCACGCATCAGCGGTGTCAGCCCTGCGGACATTTCGGTACTTCTCATTTACCTCGGTGTACGATAAGAAACGCGCACTAAGAAACGTGCACTAAGAAGCGTGCATCAGCGTACATTTGTGCACCCTTGCCGCCGTTAAACATGCGTTAAAACGGTGTTTTCCCGTTTTTTCAAGCCGCTTGGCACAAAAAAACACGCGGACAAGCGTCAATTTGCACGTCATGTAAGGGTTTAAGGGCACTATTCCCCCGAATCGCACCCACTGCACCTTTTCTCCGACACAAAATCAGAACTGTAAAATACCGAACGTTCAAGGAGCTTTTTACTCAAATGGATTTTACTGAATTTAACGACTTTTTAAATACCGTTATGGCAGATAACGGGTTTTCACACCTTGCCGATACCGAGAAGTCAAGGAAGCTCTATTTCCTCATGCAGCATATGCTCGAGGTTGGCAAAAGCATGAATTTGACCGCCATTAAGGAGGAACGGGCAATCATTGTCCGCCATTTCCTTGATAGCCTTACCGTGGAGCCTTTTTTGCCGCAAAACGCCAAAATGCTTGACGTTGGGTGCGGTGCAGGCTTCCCTTGCCTGCCCGTGGGCATTTTTCGCCCCGATCTTGCCGTTACAGCACTGGATAGCACGGAAAAACGCATCCATTACGTGCAAAGCACCGCCAATCACCTCGCACTCCCCCGTTTTACCGCCATTGCGGCACGTGCCGAGGAGCTGGGGCACGATCCTGCCCACCGAGCGCAGTATGATATTGTAACCGCACGCGCCGTAGCGGCATTGCCCGTGCTTGCCGAGCTCTGCTTGCCGTTTGTTTGTCTTGGCGGCAGCTTTGTTGCCATGAAGGCAAAGCGGGGCAACGAGGAGCTTGCCGCAGCCGAGCGTGCCATTACCCGTCTTGGCGGCAGTGTTGTTCACACCAAGAGCATCACGCTTGTTGGGGAAGGGGAGGGCGATGAACGCTTGCTGATCGAGATCAAAAAGGTAAAGCCCACCCCCGCCGATCTTCCGCGCCCCTATGCGCGTATTCTCAAAAAACCGCTTTAAGCCTTTTGCAAGCTTTAGACAAGTAATCCGCTCTAAAAGAACAAAAAGGGGCTATCTCAAACGCCAAGGCATTTGAGATAGCCCCTTTGGTTTTAGTAAGAAGCTCTTTTTCTTCATCTTCACAATCTACTTGTCACAATATCGGGTATTTCCCCTTGCGCTCTGCTTTTTGTTTATAATTTCCATATTTTTCCATTATATTGTGACATTTTTCGCCTATGCACCTGTGATATCATACATTTGACCCTAAAATTCAAGGTGGAGGTTAAAAATGAAGAGTTTATACAGCAACACACCCACAACAGCATTCCATTTTGGCAGAGGATCTGCGGTTGAAACGCCAATTCTTCTCGCCGCCGAACAAATTCTTGTCCAAAGCGCACCACAACATCCCAAAAACGAGCAAAACACGATCATCAGACTTGCCGCTTCGATCAGAAAATACGGCATTTTAGAGCCGATCTTAGTGAAATTATCCACACAAAAGGACGGTTACCCCGTATATGAGCTGATAGACGGGGAACGGCGCTTTCGCGCAGCAGCCCTCGCAGGTGTGGACAAGCTCCCCTGTCTTGTATTGCCGCCAAGTGACCCAAAATGTCTGCAAATGGCGGCAATTTTACAGCTCAGAAGCGAAAATCTGCACTTTTTTGCCCTTTCAGAGGCGTTTTTGCGCCTTATAGAGGAATATCACATGACGCAAGATGAGATTGCCAGAAGAATGGGGCTCTCGCAATCCGCCATTGCCAACAAGCTGCGCTTGCTAAAGCTCACACCCGAGGAGCGCCGCATTATTGTGGCAGGTGGACTCTCCGAGCGTCATGCGCGCGCTTTTTTACGCATTTCAGACCCCGTTATGCGCCTTGAGGTGATTGCCAAAGCGCAAAAGGAAAGCCGCAATGTGGCAAGCACAGAAGCCCTGGTGAATCAATATTTGGGCGGCAACGCCGCGGCAAAAGCCAACGCGGAGGGCGATAGTTTCCCCCAAAAATCTGCCATTATCGAAGAAAAACAGGCGTTTTTTGCGCCAATACAGGCAAAATCCGCCACAAATGAGGCTTTTGAGGACAAGCAGCTGCCGCATGACAGCGACCCGGCGAGCATTGCAAGCCAAGCCCATACAGGTCAAATGCAGGCGCAGAGAAACGAACCGTTGTTGCCAAAGAAACCAATCCGAAGCACGCAAGGGTCAGGCGTCACACCGCGAAAGTTTGCACTGCGCGATCTTAAGCCGTTATACAATTCCATTGAGCGCACCTTAGGCATTTTTGAAAAGACCGGGGTTAGTGCCGAATATCACAAAGAGGAAGACGAGGATTTCGCAAACATCCTCATTCGGATCCCCAAAAAGGGGTGATTTGTTTCACGTGAAACACTTATTGCTCGCTGATTTGTATTGTTTCACGTGAAACACTTATTGCTCGCCGATTTGTATTGTTTCACGTGAAACACTTTTTCCCAAACACTTTTTTGTTTCACGTGAAACATTCGCACCCTCGTGCCGCTTTTCGCATTTTTCTTGGCAGAGGTTTGCGTTTTGCTTTGCACGGTTTGCGTTTTTGTTTTGCACGGTTTGCGTTCTGCTTTGAGGAGGCTTTTCTTTTCCTTGTGCTGCGCGGCGCGTTTTTTCTCCTTATTTCTCTCGCGCGCGCAAAAAAATCAAAAAAACAAGTAAAATACTGTTGCAAAAATGCGGTTTTAATGATATAATGATACACAACACCACAGAAAGCGGCGCGCAACGAACAACGCTTGCCGCCCCGCAAAACCCACAGCAAAAACGCGGTCGCAGAAAGGAGCGCCAAAAACCATGGGCAGAATTATCGCATTTGCCAACCAAAAGGGCGGCGTTGGTAAAACAACATCCGCCGTAAACACTGCCGCATGCCTTGGCTTTCTGGGCTTTGACACCCTTTTGATCGATCTTGACCCACAGGGAAGTGCCACAAGCGGCGTTGGCGTGCGTAAAAAGGGCCTGCGCTTTACCGTGCGCGACCTTTTGGTGGGCGGATGCCGCGCCGAGGATGCGGTTATGCCTACGGGATTTCGCAAGCTGGATCTCATTCCTTCCAACATTTCACTTGCCGGCGCTGAATTTGATCTGCTTGACGGTGAGGGTGACGAGGCGCACCTCAAAAACGCGCTTGCCGACATTCGCTACCGTTACGATTATATTATTATTGACTGTCCGCCCTCGCTTGGCATGCTTACGATCAACGCGCTTGCCGCAAGCGACGGTGTGGTGATACCCATGCAGTGTGAATACTATGCGCTCGAGGGGCTAACACAGCTCTCCACCACGCTGGGGCACATCAAAAAACGCTATAATCCGCGCCTTTCGATGACAGGGATCCTGCTAACCATGCACAATCCGCGCCTTGCGCTTTCCGTACAGGTAAAACAAGAGCTGAAAAAGCACTACGGCGACCGCGTTTTTACCACCGCCATTGGCAGAAACGTGCGTCTTTGTGAGGCTCCGAGCTTTGGAAAACCCATTATTTATCACGACAAACGCGCAAAAGGCGCACAAGATTACCTGCAATTTGCAAAGGAGCTGCACGAGCGCGCGTAAACGCGGTGTACGGCAGCCTTTTGTCAACACTACAAGAAGATTTGACAAGACTATAAAAAGAAAAGGAGAGAAACAACATGGCCAAAAGACAAAGTGCTCTTGGAAAAGACTTTTACTCCATACTTGACGACAACATCATGGGCATGAAGGACGGAACTGCCACCACGCTGCGCATTTCCGAAATTGAGCCGCGCAGCGATCAGCCCCGTAAGCAATTTGACCGCGAGGCGCTCGAGGCACTTGCAGACAGCATTGCCGCCTACGGCGTGCTTCAGCCTATTTTGGTACGTCCCAACCCTAATTTTGAGGGCTCTTACGAGATCATTGCGGGCGAACGCCGCTGGCGCGCCGCAAAAATGGCGGGCCTCACCGAAATCCCCACCGTTGTGCTTGACGGCGACGATATGAAAACCGCGCAGATCGCTCTGATCGAGAACGTACAGCGCGAGGATCTGAACGTTGTGGAGGAGGCACTTGGCTATAACGCCTTAATGGATCGCTTTCACATGACCCAAGAGGAGGTCTCCAAAATTGCGGGAAAATCCCGTTCTGCCGTAGCAAACACCCTTCGCTTGCTTGATCTGCCCGATGAGGTGCTTGAAATGCTGCAGGAAAAAGAGGGCTTTTTGACCGCAGGACACGCACGCGCGCTGCTGGGACTGAAAAACGAGGAAATGATTCCGCTGTTGGCACAGCGCATTGCGGCAAAAAAGCTGTCGGTGCGCGATACGGAAATGCTGGTAAAGCGTGAAAACACCGAGCCTCGTGAGGAGCTGCCCGACATTACCGGCCACGCACAAAACCGCGTATGGATGAAGGATCTGGAACGCCGCACGCGCGAAGCACTTGGAAGAAAGGTAAAAATCACACAAAACGACAAAAAACGCTCCATTGAGATCTTTTATGAAGACAACGCCGATATGGAAGCACTGTTGACTGCACTTTGCGGCGACGGACTGTTTGTCGAGGAGCAATAAGAAAAGAGGGCCATACTATGTTAGACATTAAATTTATTAAGGAAAATCCCGATCTTGTAAAGGCACGTCTTGCCAGCCGCCAAAAGGATTACAGCGCCGAGATCGACCGCTTGCTCACGCTTGACGTAGAGCGCCGCACGCTGATTGCCGATACCGAGCAAAAAAAGGCTGAGCAGAACAGAATTTCCAAGCAAATTCCCGCCCTGAAAAAGGAAGGGAAGGACGTTGCACCCATTTTTGCGGAAATGAAGAAGCTTTCCGACACCGTAAAGGCAGAAACCGAAAAGATTTCCGCCATTGACGCCGAGATCTCCACCATTCTGCTCTCGATCCCCAACACACCAAACGAAAAGGTTCCCGTTGGTAAGGATGACACCGACAACGTGGAAATTCGCCGCTGGGGCGAGCCCAAAGCCTTTGGCTTTGAGCCCAAGGCACACTGGGATCTTGGCAAGGAGCTTGGAATTTTGGATCCCGACACCGCCGCAAAGGTAACCGGTGCTCGCTTCCACTTTTATCGCGGTATGGGCTCCCGTCTTGAGCGTGCCGTGATCAACTATTTCCTTGATACCCACACCGATCACGGTTACACTGAAATTTTCCCGCCCTACATGGTCAATCGCGACTCGATGCGCGGCACAGGTCAGCTGCCGAAGTTTGAGGAGGATGCCTTCCGCGTGGCAAACAACGATTTCTTCCTCATCCCCACCGCAGAGGTGCCTGTTACTAACATGTACCGCGACGATATTCTTGACGGCACCAAGCTGCCCCTTTCCTTCTGTGCATATTCGGCATGCTTCCGTGCCGAGGCAGGCTCTGCCGGACGCGACACAAGAGGTCTTATCCGTCAGCACCAGTTCAATAAGGTAGAATTGGTAAAATTTACCACTCCCGAAACCTCCTACCAGGAGCTCGAAAAGCTTACAAATGATGCTGAGCGCGTGTTGCAGGGCTTGGGGCTCCCCTACCGCGTTGTGCGCCTTTCCTCGGGTGACCTTGGATTTTCCAGCGCGATGACCTATGATATTGAGGTCTTTATGCCCTCCTACGGTCGCTACGTGGAAATTTCCTCCTGCTCTGACTTTGAGGACTATCAGGCACGCCGCGCGAACATCCGTTTCCGCGAAAATCCCAAGGATAAGCCCCGTCTGGTCCACACCCTCAACGGCTCCGGCGTAGCAGTTGGACGCACCGTTGCGGCAATTCTTGAGAATTACCAAAACGAGGACGGCTCCATTACCGTGCCCGAGGCACTGCGCACCTACATGGGCTGTGACGTGATCAAGGCAGAGGAGCTTGTATGAGCACACCCCTCTCCCTTGCCTCCTTATTTACCATAGAGGCAAAGGGATACGAGCACATTTCCTTTGACAAGGGGGATGCCACCATGGTAACGCTTCTTGTGTTCGGCATTTGCGCCGGTATTGTGCTCGCCTCGCTCTACACGCTTTACCAGCGCAGTGTGCCCGGACGCCTTGTGCGTGCGCTGCTTTCTGCGGCGGCTCTCTCCCCCGACACGGCAAAAACGCTTGCCGAGATAGGATGCGACGGAAATTGCCTCCTCCGCTTTGAGCTGCGCCACAACGCGGTACTGCAAAAAACCGTTCAAAAGGTGGAGGGGGAAGGGTGCGACACGCGCTACTATATCCCCGAGGAGCTAAAATACCGCGCCAAGGGCCGATTTGAAAAGAAGGGAAACGGTCCGTTGCAATTCATTGTCACCGCCATTCTTTCGTTTGGTCTTGGACTCCTGATCATTAAGCTGATTCCCTTTGTGCTTTCCATGATAGATGCGGTGCTCTGAGTGCTTGGTTGATCTTTTAAATTAAGCAAAAATGAATAAAAATATCGCCCTGCCATGCATGTGCTCCGTTTGGAACACACGCTACGGTGGAGCGATATTTTTTGTGCCTTTGAAAGGCTAAACGGGAGTTGTGCTCGGCTAAGCCGAGCGTCAAGGTTTGCTCCGCAAACCGTTGCGGGTCCCCTCCCGCGATCCGCGATGTGCAAAGGAACGGGGCGTGATGCAAAATATGGTCGTAGGGGAGGGGTCACCCCTCCCGCGATCCACGATGTGCAAAAACGGGCGGCGCGATCCGCAAAAAATGAAATAAACAACCCCTTACAAAGTCCCATGCAAAACCCCTTTACAAAAGTAATTCCATTTTTTACCATATTGCAAACCGCTTTTTGTTGTAACGCTTCCATTACTTGACAGATCTGCTATTTTTGGGGTATAATAAACTATGAACGTGCGCTTTCTCCACGGGTGAGAGCCTTTGCTTCTCGCGGAGAAAAAACAAGCACGGGAAAAGAGGATTATCATGAAGAAAACACCGCGTATTTTTACGCCCATGCGCTCCTTTAAGGATATGATCTACTCTCTTGCAGAAAAGGGAGAGAAAAACGCCTTTCGCTTTCCCACCGGCAAAACCTTTGGTGCGCTTACCTATGCCGAATTTTCATACAAGGCGCATGCCTTAGCCGCAGGCTTTTCCGCAATGGGACTTGCCGGCAAGCGCATTGCCGTCATCGGCGAAACCTCTCCCGAGTGGGTTGCCACCTATCTCGCGGTAGCTGCCTCGGGGGGCGTTATTATCCCCATGGATAAGGAGCTTGCCATTGGCGAGATCGAGGGGTTGCTTGCCGGCGTGGATGCAGAAGCGATCGTGTACGCAGCAACCTTTAACCAAAAAATGATGAGCGTAATGGAAAACCACCCGACGCTGCACGTTTTTGTGCCTATCTCCCCCGCAGAGGGCTGCACCGCGGAAAAGGTCGTCCCCTTTGATGCCGTCCTCGAAATGGGCAAAAAATCGCTTGAGCAGGGCTATCAGCTGCCCCACCGCGACCCCGAATCGCTTGCCGTGATGCTCTTTACCTCGGGCACCACCGGGTCAAGCAAGTGTGTAATGCTGTGTGAAAAAAACATTTGCGCGTGCGTGAATGCCGCCTGCGCGACCGTAAACTTTAACGAAAACGACGTGACCGTTTCGGTTCTGCCCCTACACCACACCTATGAGCTTGCCATTATGCTTGCCAGCTTTTGCTACGGCATTACGATCGGCATCAACGACACGCTACGTCATCTCATGCGCAACTTTGCCGAGTTTAAGCCAACAGGCCTGATTCTCGTGCCCCTGTTTGTCAATACGATGTACAAAAGGATCTGGGATGAGGCGCGCAAAAAGGGCAAGGATAAGCTGCTGCGCAACATGATCAAGCTTTCAAACGGCATGCGAAAAGTGGGCATTGACCTGCGCCGCAAGCTCTTTGGCTCCGTGCTTGCCGCCTTTGGCGGCCGCCTTGAAAAGATCATTTGCGGCGGCGCGCCCCTAAACCCCGAAATGGTAAAGAATTTTGAGGCGTTTGGCATACAGATCTGTGAGGGCTACGGTATTACCGAATGCTCACCGCTGATTTCGGTTGCGCCCTATTATGCGCCAAAGGCGGGCTCTGTTGGCCCTGCCGTACCCTGCTGCAAATCACGCATTGCAAAAACGGGCAACGTAAACGACAAGGGCTTTGAGGAGGGCGAGATCCAGATCAAGGGCGAGAACGTCATGCTCGGCTACTACAACAATCCCGAGGAAAACGCCAAGGCGTTTACCGAGGACGGCTGGTACCGCACAGGCGACGTCGGCTATATGGACGCTGAGGGCTATATCTATATTACGGGTCGCCTCAAATCGGTCATTGTGCTGGAAAACGGCAAAAACGTCTTCCCCGAGGAGATCGAGGAATACCTTGAAAAAATTGAGGAGATTGCCGAAAGCGTTGTGGTTGGCAGAAAGGATACCGACGGCGAAACCGTGCTTTTGACCGCCGTGGTATACCCCAACAAGGATCTGTTCCCCGAAGGGACCGACGCCGCTGCTATGTATGAGGCGATCTACAGCAAGATCACCGAGCTGAACAAAAAGCTGCCCTCGTTCAAGAAGATCAAGGGGCTCGCGCTCCGCGATACCGAATTTGAAAAAACCACCTCTCGCAAGATCAAACGCCATTTGGTGAAGTAAGTTGAGTGGGAAGAGGAAAAAATAAGAGGGGCTGAGTCATTTAGATGCGGAAGGCGTGATCTCGGCATGATAGGCGTACAAAAGTACGTCGAATGCCGAGAGCACCGCCTAAAAAACACACATAAAAATTGAAATTCGTAAGAATTTCTACCTAAAAACCGCTTTCC
>JAFVOQ010000069.1 GCA_017505785.1 Clostridia bacterium | reverse complement strand
GGAAAGCGGTTTTTAGGTAGAAATTCTTACGAATTTCAATTTTTATGTGTGTTTTTTAGGCGGTGCTCTCGGCATTCGACGTACTTTTGTACGCCTATCATGCCGAGATCACGCCTTCCGCATCTAAATGACTCAGCCCCTTTTTTTGTTTTGCGCGCGAGCCGCACGGGAGTCAAACCCATAAGTCCTGCGGCAATACATTTCCGCGTCTTCTGCCGTGCCAAGTCTTGAAAAGTCCGCACTTGTCTGCGCCTTGCCACGGCAAAATCCATCAAAAATTTATTTGCCGCAGGCGCTTTGTGGTTTTAGGGGAAAAGATAGCGTCTAAGACCTTATGTTTTTGACTCCCGTGCGGCTTGCAAAAATGCAAATCCTTTCCCGAAAATCTGTATAAAAAGGAAAGGGCGATGTTAAATTTTGTTGCAGCCGCCTTGATTTTTGGGGCGGCAGGAGCTATAATAAAAATGATATTATATTACATCTTTGGAGGAAATATGGAATTTTACGTCAATCATCCCGTGATCTTTTTGCTCTCGGGGATACTGGTTGTCGCCGTATTGGTGCAATCGGTATGGTTTTTGGTGAAGGCCCTTAGGCGCGCAAAGGCGCTTGGCATGGACTCTGCCAAGCTGAAAAAGCTGATCATTTCGGCGGCGACCTTTACGGTTGCGCCGGCGATTGCGATTGTCATTAGTATCATGACCCTTTCAAAGGATCTTGGCGTGGCACTGCCTTGGATGCGTTTGTCGGTGGTGGGGTCGCTTTCCTATGAAACGATCGCTGCCTCAAACGCTGTGGGCGCAATGGGGCTTGAATTTGGCAGTGCCACACTGAACGCCTCGCAGTTTGTTACCGTGGTGATCGTGATGACGGTGAGCATCATGGTGGGTATTTGGCTCGTGCCCCTTGTCGCCAAAAAGATGCAAAGCGGCATGATCACCATGGAAAAGCGCGACAAAAAGTGGAGTGAGATCTTTACCAACGCCATGTTTATCGGCATGATCTCGGCGTTTGTCGGCTTTGTCTTCTGTGACGTTTTGTCGGTTACAAAGGGAGATTTTACCGGTATTATCCCCGTGCTTGTCATGGCAGTATCCGCTGTGGTGATGCTTCTGTCGGGGCTGCTTGTCAAGGTGCTCAAATGGCAGTGGATCTCTGATTACGCACTGCCGATCAGCCTTGTTGTCGGCATGGCTTCTGCCATTCCGATCACGGCGTGGTTATCTTAAGGGGAGGGCATAAAGATGAAAGAAAAGAAACAGATCTCTTACCTTGATAGCGTGCACCGCGACGGGCGCATCTGGTCGCTCTCCATTATGGCTTTGATGCTCCTTTACCCTGTGGCAATTATGCTGATTTTTAATGCCGTTCCCGACGGCAAGGGGCTTTTGATGGGTCTTATTGCAACGGCCCCCATGTACTGGGCGGTGGGCATTGTGGAAACCTTTACCTATATCCCGATGCTCGGTGCAGGCGGCTCCTACATATCCTTTATTACGGGCAACATTTCCAATCTGAAGCTCCCCTGTGCGCTTTCTGCCATGGAGCAAATGGGCGTGAAGGCAAACAGCGAGGAGGGCGAGGTCATCTCCACGATCGCGATCGCGGTATCAAGTATCGTCACGACCGTTATCATCATTCTCGGTGTCATTTTGATCGTGCCCCTAACGCCTGTGTTAAATGCGCCTGTTCTTGCGCCTGCCTTCGCGCAGATCCTGCCGGCTCTGTTTGGCGGTCTTGGTGTGGTGTTTATTTCGCGCAACTGGAAAATTGCGATCGCCCCGATCGCGCTGATGATGATCCTTTTCGTATTCGTGCCTGCGCTGGATAGCGGCACAGTTGGCATTATGGTGCCCGTGGGCGTGCTTCTCACGCTCCTTGAAGCGCGTGTGATGTACAAGAAAAATATGCTGTGAGGGTGTTTAAAATATGAATTTTTCCGAATTACTTGCAGAACATATAGTGCCCTTTTTAAAGGGTGTAGGAATCGGGCTTTTTGTGGGTGCAGGTGTCGTACTTGCCGTAAGTATAGTCATTATTTTGATACGCACGCTCCGTTTTCGCCCCCAAAAGATCGAGCCGAAGCAATTTGACAAGGTAACGCTTGACGGTGATGCGGCAGTGGAAAAATTAGCGGCACTGGTACGCTGCAAAACCGTTTCAAACCGCGACGCGGCACTTGAAGACGATGCGGAATTTGAAAAGCTCGTGGAGTTGCTTCCCACGCTTTACCCAAACGTGGCGGCAACTTGTGCATTCTCGCGCTTTGAGGGACGCGGGCTTCTCTTTCACTGGAAGGGCAAGCATGCCGATGCGCCTGCCGTTTTAATGGCGCATTACGACGTGGTGCCCGCCGATGAGGAGTACTGGGAAAAGCCCCCCTTTGCCGCCGTGCTTGAAAACGGCGTGCTGTGGGGCAGAGGTACGCTTGATACAAAGGTAACGATGAACGCAGCACTGTTTGCGGCAGACAAGCTGATTGCCACAGGGTTTGTGCCTGAAAATGACGTGTATTTTGCCTTTTCGGGTGGCGAGGAGGTAAACGGCATGGGTGCTTCTCACATCGTTTCGTATTTTGAGGAAAAGGGCATTGTGCCCGGCATCGTGCTGGATGAGGGCGGTGCTGTGGTGGAAAACGTGTTCCCCGGCGTCAGTGCGCCTTGCGGCATGGTCGGCATTGCAGAAAAGGGTATGCTCAACCTTGAGTTTAGTGTCAAGTCCGCGGGCGGTCATGCATCTGCGCCAAAGCCCCATACGCCTGTGGGCGAGCTCTCCCGTGCTTGCTGCAAAATGGAGCAAAAGCCATTTGCGGCGCATGTTACGCCCCCCGTTGCCGCGATGTTTGACACGCTCGGCAGACGCTCCACCTTCCTTTACCGCATGATCTTTGCCAATCTTTGGTGCTTTCGGGGTGTGCTTGACCTTATCTGCCGCAAGAGTGGCGGCGAGCTGAACGCCTTGATGCGTACCACCGTGGCATTTACACAGATGCAGGGCAGTAAAGCCCCGAACGTCATTCCCCCCACCGCCACCATGGTGGCAAACCTGCGCCTTAACCCCGAGGATACCATGGAGAGCGCACTCGCCTATGCAAAAAGCGTTGTGGGAGATGAGCGCGTGACCGTGACAGCGATCGACGGCATGAATCCCAGTCGCATTTCAAGGATCGATACGCCCGCGTTTGAAAAGGTAAAAACAGCCATTGAGGGCACGTGGCAAGGCACGATCGTAACGCCCTATTTAATGGTGCAATGCTCGGATAGCCGCCATTGGGGCAGAATTTCCGACAAGGTCTATCGCTTTTCCGCCATGGATCTCACCGCCGAGGAGCGCGCTACCATCCACGGCAATAACGAGCGTACTCGCGTGGAGTCGGTCTGCCGCGCATTGGAATTTTATATTCGTCTGATAAAACAGCTATAATCCCAAAAGAAAATTTCAAAAAGCACTTGCAATTCGTAAATAAATGTGATATAATAGGCGCGTTGCTGGTGTAGCACAGGGGCAGTGCAGCTGATTCGTAATCAGCAGGTCGTGAGTTCAAATCTCACCACCAGCTCCAAAAACAAAGATCCCTCCGCGTATGCGGAGGGATCTTTGTTTTATAAACATCATAAATTTTTCTGGATCAGCGAGGATACCGTAACACCCATAAGACAAAGAGCGACCGTGCACAGAACAAAGCATATTAAAAATGGAAATTTTTTGTTTGCTAATCCATGGTATTCATCCAAAACGCTACTTGCGGGAAGGCAGTTTAAAACCACACAAGGGAAAACGGTAATAAACCAAACCTCATAGGTATATAAAGGGATCAAAGATACCAAAAACACACAAAAATATGTAGGAGAAAGTGTAGTCAAACAAAGCAATAGTATTTTTAAGTGGTCCTTTCCAGTCAAGTTAAAATAAATTCTTTTTTGCTCATATTTTTTTAGCTTGGCCATGCTTTTGATTGACAGAGTCATAAAAAACACATATGCAGCGAGGAAACATAATAGAACGCATAAAGCAGCAATTGAAATCTTGAACAGACCGATATATATGCAACAGAGAAAAGTTATTGAGAAAATAAAAAGTATAATATTACTTATAATACGTTTTATATTTCAGCCCCCCTTTTTGCTTTTTGCTGAAATTTAGACTTTGTGCAACCCTCGGTTGACTGTTGGTTATCATTTTACTTTTTCTCCACCACCACAAAAAAGGGGGAGGTGGGGGAATTGAGAATGCGAATCAGCGTGCAGCAGATCACGTGCCGATCAAGCGTGGCAAAATAGTCAAGCACCATTTTGCCCTCGGCATCGCCCTCGGCGTGACCGGGGTAAACGGCAACCAGCAAAACGCCGCCGTGGTCAAGGAGGTCCACTGCCGCTTCAATGGCGGGCATGGTGGTTTCGCGCATGGTGGTCACGGTCTTGTCGCTGCCGGGTAAATACCCGAGGTTAAACATGCCTGCCTTGATCGGCCCCTCTACGTACTTTTTAACGTTGTGGTGCGAATCAAGGATCAGGGTGTAGTTCTTGGGGCAGCCTGCCGCCTCCAAATTTTTGGCGGTTGATTGGAGAGCCTGCTCCTGCACGTCAAAGGCAAAAACCTTGCCCGCCTCGCCTACGGTTTTTGACAAAAACGCGGTATCGTGGCCGTTGCCCATGGTAAAATCCACGGCGGTGTCGCCTTCTCCGAGGTGGTTGAGAATAAAGGACTTTTGGAGTGCCAAAAGATCGATCATGTTTCCGTATTTTGATGTCATATCAGTTCTCGTCAAGGTATTCCTTGATGACATTGTACATGCCGTTTGCGTAGAAATTGAAGCCAAGCTCGTTGGGGTGAAGCACCTTGGCGTCAGCGAAAAACTCACGCATATTGGGCACGATCTTCAGGCCCTCGATCGGTACGGACCCTGCCTTCAGTGCCGCCTCGCGGGAGATCTCGATCGCCTCCTCAAAGCGCATGGCGTAAGTCTTGACGCAGTCTATGCGCCAGATGGGCAGAACCGAGAAGAACTTTGCATTCGGGTATGCTTCGCGTAAACGGCGGTAAAACTCGTTTGCGTTGTAGATCATTTCCTCTTTTGTGCACTTGGTGAAGTCGTTAGAGCCGTATGCAACGGTTACGATGTCGGGCGTAAAGCCGAGATCGAAATCAAGCATGCCGGGGTTAAAGGTCTCGCCGCCAATGCCCTGGTTGACCGAAATTGCATCAAGCTTGTCGGCAAGGAGGTTCGCGTAGGACTGCGAGGAGAATCTTGCATCATACCCCTGCGTGATGCTGTCACCGAGGATCAGCATGCGGCGCTTTTTGGTGACGGGTGAGATAGTTGCACCGTCGGAGAGGGTGAAGTTGGCAACCGCGGTTGAGAAGAGTGGGGGGCAGTAGACCGTAACCTGGTGCTCGCCCTCGGGGAGCTCAACGCGGATCGTGCCTGCGCCGATGCGTACATTCTCCTCGCCCTGGTGATGAACAAGGGAGCCGTCTACGAACACGTCGTAATAATAATATTCGCGTGATGCCGCACGCGTGGCGTAATAGTCAAACGAGAAGAAGGAGGCGTTGGTGTTAAATGCGATACGAATGTTTGAGGAGGCGTGTGCCTTCTCAAAAAACAGCGTCTTTTTGGGATGTACCAATTCTTTATAAAACTCCACCTGCTTTTCGGTAAAGCGGTAAAGGGCAAGAAATCCGTCCTTTTTGTCAACGGTACGCACGGCACCGTGCAAGAAGGGGATCAGTTCTTTGTTGGCGAGTTTCATAGTAGTTCTCCTTGTGTTAATATGTTATTATTTTAATCCGTTCGTGTTATTTTTGCAAGAGAAAACAATTCTTGCCGTTTGTGCTTATTTTTTTTCGGGGGCACCGTGCAGATCGGCGCGCAGAAACTTAATGGCGCGCTCCACGCTATCCTTGGAGTTTTTCCAGGGCTCGGCATCGTAGCGATAATCAAATTTCTTGCAGAACCAGCTGATATCCTCGGCGAGCGTGCTAAGATACGTCCTTGTCACATTGCCAAGCATATCTGTAAACTCCGCCATTTGCTTTTTGCCAAGGCGCGCGTCGCCACGCTCGAGGAGCAGGCGGTAATGCGGCAGGCAAAAATAGGGCTGTGCGGAGATCTTTTTGCGAAAGTTTTCGTCTGTTTCAAACAAGTAAACCACTGTTTGTGCCATGTGCTGAAAATGAAAATCAATGCGCCGGCAAACGTAGCAGCTACCCTCAAGTGCCTTGATGCGCTTTACAGGTCTTGCCTCTGCCTTTCCTATTACAGTACCGAAAAGCCCCGCCTTTAGATCGTCCTGTAGCTCCTTTAGGTGGCTTTCGAGCGTCAGAGCCATGCCAAGTCTGTTTTTGCGTACAAACATCATGTCATAGTGCGTGCGGCAAAATCCTTCCTCGTTGGTTTGAATACGCACATCGGGCTCCATCATAGAAGCACCCAAAATAAGATCAAGCTCGTTTTCCTCCAGCTTGCGGTACAGTGCACACATCGGGCAGCCGCAGGCGTGATCGGCGGCAGATGCATCAAATGCCTCGTTTACAGGTATGGTATAGATCTGCTCCATTTTCCCACTCCTTTTTGTTTTCTATCTTATATTATAACTGTTTTTGCCGCGGCTTGCAATAAGCAGCCCCCTTATTTTGCAAAAATTTTCTTTTTTTGTTTGAGCTTACTTGTATAAATCGTGCATCGCTGCGTAAACTATAACTGAGCAAGAAAAAGGGGGGAAAATAAAATGAACAAGGCAACGATGACGGCGGCAGGTCTGCTTGCCGGAATGGTGGTTGGCGGCACGGTCGGCATGGTAGTTGGCGGCAAGCGTGAAACGCGCCGCATGGTAAAGAAAACCGAAAAGGCAGTGCGCGCCATGGGTGATATGATGCCGACGATGAAGATGCGAATGAAATAAAAGGGCCAATTTGTTCGCACGCAATAAAAACACAATTTCATTATTGACACAAACAAAACCGCCGCCCTTTTCCTTTGTAAAAAGAGGGAGAGGGCGGTTTTTTGTTACAAAAAGGGTGCCTTACTTTTCAGTAACGCACCCAAATTTTACATATTTTGTTTGATAATGGCAAGTGCCGCCTTGGCGTCCTTTGATGTCAGCGCGGGTGTGTCACCCAGCGGATAGGGGATACCAAGATTTTCGTATTTTGCTTTGCCAAGCGTGTGGTAGGGGAGTGTCTCAACCTTTTCAAGATTTTTAAAATCCTTTAAAAATCTACCAAGCGCGGCCAGCTCCTCCTCGTTATCTGTATAGCCGGGAACGATAACGTGGCGCACACGCAGCGGCACGCCCTTGCTTTCCAAATACTTTGCAAAAGCAAGAATGTTCTTGTTTGTGTGGCCTGTCAGCTCCTTGTGCTTGGCATCGTCCATATGCTTGAGATCAAGCATTACGAGATCGGTTACCGCCAGCAGGCGGTCGATCTTTTCAAGATAATCGGGGCTTTCATGGAAGGTGACGCCGGATGTATCAAGGCAGGTGTGAACACCGTTTTCCTTGGCGAGCTCAAAAAGCTCAATAAGGAAATCAAGCTGCATCAAGGGCTCGCCGCCCGTGGCGGTAATGCCACCGTTGCGGTAAAACTCAATGTTGCGCACCATACGGCGGATGATGCCCTCGGCGGACTTTTTCTCGCCCGCCTTGGGCACCCACGTATCGGGATTGTGACAGTACAGGCAACGCATGGGGCATCCTTCAAAGAATACCACAAAGCGTAACCCCGGTCCGTCTACCGTGCCAAATGTTTCAATAGAATGAATGCTACCTGTCATATCAGATAGAGCCGTGGAATGTTCTCGAAATGACCTCGTCCTGCTGCGCCTTGGTAAGCTTGATGAAGTTTACGGCGTAGCCCGAAACGCGAATGGTAAGCTGAGGATAAAGCTCGGGATGCTTTTGTGCATCAAGTAGCAGCTCGCGGTCAAATACGTTGACGTTGAGGTGGAAGCCGCCCTTTGCGCAATAGCCGTCAAGCAGTGCTACAATGTTGCGCTCGCGCTCTTCGGCGGTCTTGCCGAGTGCGGAGGGAACGATCGTAAAGGTGTTGGAGATGCCGTCCTGCGAATCCATGAAGGGGATCTTTGCAACCGATGCCATCGAAGCGATCGCGCCGTTCTGATCTCTGCCGTGCATGGGGTTAGCACCCGGTGCAAATGCGTCGCCGCACTTTCTGCCGTCGGGGGTAGCACCCGTGTTCTTGCCGTAGGTTACGTTCGAGGTGATGGTAAGCACCGAGGTGGTAGCGATACCTTCACGGTAGGTGGGCTGCTTGCGCAGGTATGTGATGAACAAGCGAAGCACCTCTGTGCCGAGCATGTCGACACGGTCGTCGTCGTTGCCGTATTTCGGGAAGTCGCCCTCAACAATGAAGTCGGTGGCAAGACCCTGGTCGTTACGAACGACCTTAACTTTTGCGTACTTGATTGCGGACAGCGAGTCAGCAACAACAGAGTAGCCTGCAATACCGGTTGCGAACCAGCGGCGTACGTTCTTGTCGTGGAACGCCATCTGTGCGCGCTCGTAGCAGTACTTGTCGTGCATGTAGTGAATTGCGTTGAGAGCATTTACGTATGCGCCTGCAAGCCATTCCATCATAGCCTTGTATTTCTCCATGACCTCGTCAAAGTCAAGGTACTCGGAGGTGATGGGCTGGAACTTGGGGGCAACCTGAACGCCGGTCATTTCGTCTACACCGCCGTTGATCGCGTAAAGAAGGCACTTTGCAAGGTTGGCGCGTGCGCCGAAGAACTGCATCTCCTTGCCAAGGCGCATCGAGGATACGCAGCAGGCAATACCGTAGTCGTCACCGTGCAGGGGGCGCATCAGATCGTCGTTCTCGTACTGAACGGCGTGGTGTACAATAGAGATCTTGGCGCAGAAGCGCTTGAAGTTCTCGGGCAGGTTCTTCGACCAAAGGATCGTAAGGTTGGGTTCGGGTGCAGCACCGAGGTTGTTGAGGGTGTTAAGGAAGCGGTAGCAGTTCTTGGTAACAAGGTGTCTGCCATCAACGCCAACACCGCCGATCGACTCGGTAACCCAAGTGGGGTCGCCTGCAAACAGGGCGTTGTACTCGGGAGTTCTTGCGAAGCATACGATACGGAGCTTCATGACGAAATGGTCAACGATCTCCTGTACCTCTTCCTCGGTCAGCACGCCGTTCTTGAGGTCGCGCTCAGCGTAAATGTCAAGGAAGGTGGAAACGCGGCCAAGGGACATAGCGGCACCGTTTTGCTCCTTTACAGCAGCAAGGTAGCCGAAGTAGGTCGCCTGAACAGCCTCCTTAAAGCTCGAAGCGGGCTTGGAGATATCACAGCCGTAGGATGCAGCCATTGTCTTGATCATTTCAAGCGCACGGATCTGCTCGGAGAGCTCCTCGCGGTCGCGGATCACGTCTGCGGTGAGGGTGTTCGAGGTAGAATCCTTTTGTGCTACCTTGTCTTCGATCAGGCGGTCGATACCGTAAAGAGCCGCACGGCGGTAGTCACCGATGATACGGCCACGGCCGTAAGCGTCGGGCAGACCGGTGATGATGTGGTTGGAACGGCATCTTCTGATCTCGGGTGTGTATACGTCAAACACGCCTGCGTTGTGCGTTTTTCTGTGCTCGGTAAAGAACTCAACGAGCTCAGCAGGTACGGCATAGCCGTTGTCCTTGCATGCCTTCATTGCCATACGGATACCGCCGTAGGGCTGGAGTGAGCGCTTTAAGGGCTTATCGGTCTGAAGACCAACGATCTGCTCTTTTTCCTGCTCGATATAGCCGGGTGCATGGGATGTGATGGTGGAAACCACCTTGGTGTCCATATCAAGAACGCCGCCTTTGGCGATTTCCTCTTTTTTCAGTTCGCTGACCTTTGCCCAAAGATCAAGAGTTGCCTTGGTGGGGCCAGCAAGAAAGCTGTCATCGCCGTCGTAAGGGGTGTAGTTTTTCTGGATAAAGTCGCGAACGTCAATATCCTTTTCCCAAAGACCGCCAACAAAGCCTTGCCATTCTGTTCTCATGTATTTCTACCTCCAATAAAATTGAAATTTGTTAACAGTAATAAAAAATACCGACACTACGAGCAATGCCCGACGGTCGGCTTGTTATGCGGGTCGCCATTACTCTTGCAAATCGCTTTGCATCCGTCGTTTTGCGACCATAGATAGTATAGCACAATGCGACTATCATGTCAAGCGAAACTTCAACATTTTTTGTTCCATTTTCATGATTTTTTTATAAAATCAACCATATTTTGTTAAACTTTTAACAACCAAAACGCCCCCTGTTTCTTGTTGTGATTTTTTTCACAAAATGCAGAAAAATTAAGCCGCACGGCACCACCGTGCGGCTTGGAATTTTTTTGTGTTATTCGCTGCGCAGAGCCACAACAGGATCCTTCTTCGATGCAATGCGAGAGGGGATCAGACCTGCAATGAGCGTCAGACCCATGCTGATAGCAACTAAGATCACGCCTGCAACGGGCGGGAGCGCGGCACGAATGTTGTTCATGTCGGTCACGATGCGCAGGATCAGATTGATGGGCAGACACAGCAGCACCGTGGTAAGAATACCAATGGCACCCGCCGCAAAGCCGATGATCAGGGTCTCGGCGTTAAACACGCGTGAGATATCTCGCTTCGAGGCACCGATCGCACGCAGAATACCGATCTCCTTGGTGCGCTCAAGCACCGAGATATAGGTGATGATGCCGATCATGATCGAGGATACCACCAGCGAGATCGAAACAAAGGCAATGAGTACGTAGGAAATGGCGTCAACAATGATCGTCACCGACGACATCATAATACCGATCATATCGGTATAAGAGATCTGATCCTCCTCGGCAAGCTCCGCTTGCGCGTTGTAATCGGTAATGACCTGCTGCAGCCGTTCCTTTGCCTCAAAATCAATGGGGTAGAGGTTAATTACTGCAAGCATGTCGTCGCTAACACTTGCCCCGAGTGCAACCAGATTTTCATCATAGGTTGATTCGGATTTTTGCATGTGTGCCTCATACAGCGCGGCGTATGCTGCGGAGTGGTTGGCTACCATATCGCTGCGATAGCTGTCAAACAGTGCGGCAATGGCATCGTTTTTAAACGCCTCGTCGTTATCACACCGTGTGGTGTAGTATTTGGATGCCAGCGTGCCGTTTGTCAGCATCCCGTCAACGTATGCCTTGAGGGAGGTGTAAAGGGGATCCGCGGGCGTGTAGACAGGCTCACCGGTGATCGGATGCATGCCGATCAGCGTAGGTGCCGACACGCCGTTTACACCGCAAAGGTAAGCAAGCATGTAGGCATATTGCTCCTCAGTGGTGGGCATTTCGGCAAGCGTGCCTGCAAGAAATGCTGCAAAGTGCGGTGCGGTGGGAGTTTTGATCTCGGTGGTTACGTTGTTGGTCTGCACCATAGTATATACCATTTTAAAGGTCATTTCGGTCATGCTTTCAAAGGCACGCGTCATTTTTTCCTCGGTGTTATACATGGTTGAGATAAGACCCTCGTAGCTTTTATAGATCTCGTAGCTGGGTGAGGTCTGGTCGTTGACAAGCGCAATACCGTCAAGCTCAAACATTGAAGCAAAGCCGGGTACAAGCTTTTTGTAAGCCTCAAGAATTTGGTTTTTGTCGTTTAGGTCGGTTACGCCAAGACCTCTTAGATAATCGTCGGAGATCAGATCTGCTGCAAGCAGAATTGCGGCAACCGCCTCGTTTGCGGTGGTGCCGTAGTCAAGCGAGCCGTTTTTGCTGTTAAAGCCGTAAAGGTCAATGAGGAACTGCTTTTGCTTTTCTGCTGTATTCATGATCTCCTTGACCTTTGCCATGTAGCCGCCCTTGCCGTCGGTGCCGTACATTTGCTCCTGTGTGACCTCGGTGCGGATCGCCAGATATGCAGTTACCTTTTCGGCAGGATTGAGGCTGCTGAACTGCGCCTCAAGCTTGGCGATTTTTTGTGCATCCGTCAGGGTCGCGGCATCCTCGATCTCAAAGGGCAGACCGGTAAATACGTCGTGATTGGGGGTGGCAAGCTGCTGTTTTACAATGGCGCTGTCATTGATCTTTGCAAGGACCGTGTCGGTCAGGACAGAGGTATAGCCGATCGCACCGGAAATTGAGGTGGAGGTGGCGTCGGGATTGGGGGCAACCACGCCAACGATCTTCAGCTCTATGCCGTTCGGGCGCAGGGAGCCTGCATCAAAGGCGGCGTTTTCCCGTTGATCCTCCCATACAGGGTACTGGGTGCTGCCCACGGTGTATTTGCTTCCCGTTGGCTTGTAGAAATCCGAGTTGTAGGCAAGGAAAAGATCAAGGTCGTAAAAGTCCTGATAGGTAAAGGACATGCCCTCGGTTTTTGCCTCGTATTTTTCGCCCACCATCATCGCTGCCATCATGGCGGTCATTTCGTCGGGGTTTAGCATGCCGAGCATATACAGCGTGATATTGGCAACGGTGTTGTTGCGATCCACTACCAGGATCAGCTCATTGGCGTTCTCGGGCCATCTGCCGTCAACCAAGTCATACTGCTCCTTGACGGAGGCGTTGATAAGATCTGCGTTGCCGTTTGCATCCTTTTTGCCGGGCATGAGCTCGGAGAAAATACTGATGCTGTCGGTAATGGCGGAAAGCCCTGAATATTGGTCGCCAAAGCCGGAAAGCACATCCGAGGGGCTGACCTGCATCAAGCCCTTGTCGGCATAGGGGGAATTTCCGTTGAAGATCTGCAGATCCATGTTGTAGGAATACTGAATGGCTGTTAAGTCATCAGCGATCTCGTTATAGCGGCTGAGCAGATAATCATTAAACTTTTTCAGGTTATTTTTATCCATGGTCGTCATAGCGCCAACCATGTTACTGATCGAATCGTCTACGTAGATCTTATTGGGATCACGGTTTTCCTTGTCCTCACCGCTGGTGCCAACCATTGCGGCAAGCATGGCGGCGTAGTCAGAGGTTTGGGCAGTGATCGAAATGGGGTAGGAGGTCAGCGTTTCCTCCTGCACCGATGCGATAAAGAGGTTGACACCGTTTGAGAGTGCCAAAATGAGCGCAATGCCGATGATACCGATGCTGCCTGCAACCGAAACCAGCAGTGTGCGCGTTTTCTTGGTGAGAAGGTTGTTAAAGGAGAGGGAAAGCGCCGTGAAAAACGACATGGATCGCTTGCCCTTTGTCACCTTTTCCTTCTTCGCCTTTTTCTTTGCAGGCTTTTGTGCGTCGGCATTTTCAGCCTCAAGCTGCTCTTCTTCCTTTATGGGTGCGGTATAGGGGTTGGTGTCCTCGGTTACCTGCCCGTCGAGAACCTTGATGATACGCGAGGAGTAGGTTTCGGCAAGCTCGGGGTTGTGCGTGACCATAATGATGAGCTTCTCTTTTGCCACGCTCTTGAGGATCTCCATGATCTGCACGCTGGTGTGCGTGTCAAGCGCGCCGGTGGGCTCATCGGCAAGAATGATCTCGGGGTCGTTGACCAGCGCACGGGCAATGGCTACGCGCTGCATCTGACCGCCCGACATCTGGTTTGGCTTTTTGTGGAGCTGATCGCCAAGACCGACCTGCTCAAGGGCGGCAACGGCACGTGCGCGGCGTTCCTCGCGCGACACGCCCGAGAGCGTGAGGGCAAGCTCAACGTTGGAGAGCACCGTTTGGTGCATGATCAAATTGTAGCTTTGAAACACAAAGCCAATGGAGTGGTTGCGGTAAGTATCCCAATCGGCATCGGAAAACTCTTTTGTCGAGCGACCGCCGATCGAAAGGTCGCCGTCCGAGTAACGGTCAAGACCGCCGATGACGTTGAGAAGGGTGGTTTTTCCGCACCCCGAGGGACCCAGAATAGATACAAATTCGTGCTCTCTAAAGTCGATGCTGACACCGCGCAGCGCGGTGACCCGGGTATCTCCCGAAACGTAGGTTTTTACAATGTTACGTAGGGAAAGCAAGGCTTCGCCTCCTTAATATCAAATAAATTATTTTCAAGTATAGCACAAATATGTGACGAGTGGATGAATTTTATATATTTTTATTGAAAAAAACGAAAAATTATACGGCATGATATGACAAAAGGGCAAAGCTTATGCTTGCCCTTTTGTCATATCAGCAGATCAAATATTTTTTTGTGTACCACCAAAGCCCGAGAGCTGCGGCAAGCACGCCCGAAACCGTGCCTGCTTCCACCGCTGCCTTTGCGGCATTTTGCGGCACGTTTGGGGGGATATTTTCACCAAGCGTGCCTGTATCACTCATGCCGCCGTTCTCGGCAGGCGGGGAAACGGGCGGTTCTTCGTTGGGGGCAGAGGGTGCTTGAGGAGGCTGCTCCTCTGTCGCGGGCACCGCCTCAAAAACCGCCGTCAGCTTTAAATTTCCCTGTGGCAAGGCATCGCCCGATCGGTATACGTTGTCGTCACTGTCTATCCAGTGCAGGAAGGTATACCCTTGGCGCGTGGGTGCCGTGCCGCTTGCCGCGGCTGCTTCAAAGCTGAAGTAGGAGAGCGCGGGCGGGCAGTTTTGGGCGTTCTCTGCCGTGTAGGAAACGGTATAAAATACGGGGGTGGTAAAGTCGGCATAATCAAGAGATATGTATGCGGTCTTTCCGTTATAGAGGATCTTACCAAATCCGTTTTTGATCTCAAGGACCTCGACCAGTGCGCCACGCAAGAGCGTGCCAAGCTTTGCGGCGCTTGCTGAGGCGGAGGCACGCACGTTTACAAAATCATTAGTGACGATATAAAGCCCCGTGGCGGTATCCTCGAGCGCAAGGGCGGATTTTTTAAGCGGCGTGCCGCCGTATTTCGGCTTTCCGTAGCCCACGATATAGGTGTCGGTGAGGGCATAGTCGCGCAGGGACACCTTGTTGGAGGAATTGCCCTCTACCGTGTAAACGCGCCCACCCTTCACGAAGCGCACGATCCCCACGTGATCCGAGGCGCGCGAAACGCCTGCCGAGCGAAAGAATATGAGATCTCCCACCTTTGGCGTGTAGCCCGAGGCTCGCGTGCTGTAAAGCCCCAACTGTTGCAGCTTTTCCACCCACAGAGTGCAGCTTGCAAATTTGCCGCCCGCGCTGTCCTTTGCGCCTGCCACGTCAAGACACCAGGAAACGAAAGCCGCACACCATGCATAGGAATACGAGCCGTCGATCGTGCCCATTGCGCGATTATATTCGGTATAATTTTTATTGCCTGCGCTGTTTTTGCCGTTAAAATCGTTTTTACTGTTGCCCTCATGGTAATCAAGCTGCGAGAGCGCCGCCGCAACCGTATCAAAGGCAATATCGCCCGTTTTGGTAATGGCGTTGATGTTTTGATGATATTGTGAAGATTTGTAGGCACCGGTTACCGTGTATGTAGGAGTCAGTGCGGCAAGGGGTGTTGCCGCAGAGCAAAGAAGCAGGAACGAAACACAACCGGTGGCGAAAATTCGCTTCATGGGGTTGTCCTCCTTGGTATTTTTTCTTTATTTTAGCATAGATAGGGTGCGTTTGGGGGATGTAAAATTTTCCATGCCGTAAAAAGACGGTGTTCACACAGAAATCATTTGACTTTTTTTGAAATTTGTTATACAATAATTATATCTTTATGCTTTTTGTAGCGCGGCTGTAAAAATATGGCACCGCGCAAAAATTACTTTTACCGATCGAAATATATCGATTGCCAAGAAAGGAAATGTAAAATGTCTAAACCGAGAAAAAGCTATTATTTTTGGATCGCCGGCAAGGTGCTTTACGGATTGCTTGGGCTTGGCATCTTTATTATGGTGGCGTATTTGCTGTGGCGCATCTATTTTTCCGATAATATTCCAAAGGAGCTTGAGGGGTTATCTCCCAACGCCGTGTTGGCGCAGACCTATGCTGAGCGCGCAGAGGAGATGCGTCTGCAAACGCAGGAGCAGGAAAACATCACCAGAGGTGAGCACAATTACGGCTATTTTGCCGTGCCGCAGTTCGTGTTTATTCCCGAGGCAGATCAGGTGCAGGTGCTGTTCCGATACAACAACAGCACGCTAAAGGCAACGGCAAAGGATTTCGGGCTCCCCGAGGTGCCGCCGCGCGGCGAGATCGTATATGACGTTTCGCTGCTGCAGATCAAGGACCTCACCCCCGAGGATCTCGCCGATAACAAGGACGGTAGCGAAGCACTTGACGAGCAGCGCATCAAGCCAACCTCCCATACGGTGAGGACCACTGCGCTATACACCTTTATTCTTTATACCTTTGATAACGTCACCGTGACCGACGACACGCTTGTGATCTATTTCGACGTTTATTACGGTGGGGCTGTGGATTATGAAGCAACCGCCTACGGCACGCTGCGCCTGTACCACAAGGAGTCGGATTGGATCGACGTAGAGCTGAAAAAGGAAGATAAAGAAGCACTGGAAAAATACAGGGAGCAAGGAGAATAAGCATGTACGATTATAAACCGACGCGCACCAACGCCAATGCTAAAATTGCGGTGACGATCCTTTTGGCGGCGGCTGTGATCGCCTTTGTGGGATCGGGATTGGTGCCCAAATATCCTTCGATATTGCAATGCATCGGTCTTTGCCTGCTGATCCCCGTGATACAGATCACCACGCGGTATCTGATCTTACAGTATCTTTACCGCTTGAGAACGCAGGATGACGGCAGTGTGGATCTTGATGTGTATACCTATCGCGGCGGCTCGCGCATGCAGCTTGTGTGCCGCGTGGGGCTTTCCGAGATCACGGCGGCAGCACCCCTGACGGATGCAAACCGCCGCCCACCCAAGGGCTTGCGGCGTTATAACTATCATCCGGATATAAAGCCGGGCGAAGGGCTTGTTCTCTCTATTACCAACGGCGACGGGGATTGCGAGCTGCTCTTAGCACCCGATGCCTATTTGCGCGAGGTGCTACAGGCGGCGGCAAGCAGAGCCGCGGGGCAGTAACACGAAAGGAGGGGCTTTGATGCAAAGCACCGAGTTTTTGCCCGTTTGTCGGGCGGATATGACGGCGCGCGGCTGGGATGTGCCGGATTTTGTATACGTAACGGGTGATGCCTATGTCGATCACCCCTCCTTTGGCGTTGCCATTATTTCGCGCGTGCTGGAGGCGGCGGGCTATCGCGTGGCAATTCTTGCACAGCCCGATTACAAAAGTGCCGAGGCGTTTCGCGAATTTGGCAGACCCCGTCTTGGCTTTCTCGTTACGGCGGGCAATATCGATAGCATGGTGGCGCATTATACCGCCGCCAAAAAGCGTCGCTCCTACGACTATTACTCACCCGGAGGCAAAATGGGCAACCGTCCCGATCGCGCGGTGATTGTTTATTGCAACCGCATCCGTGAGGCGTATGGCGATGTGCCGATCATTCTTGGCGGGCTTGAGGCGTCGCTCCGTCGCTTCGCGCACTATGATTATTGGGATGACAAGGTGCGCAGATCGGTGCTGGTAGATGCACGTGCCGATATTTTGACCTACGGCATGGGCGAGAATATCCTTTTGCGTATTGCCGCCCTGCTGGATCGCGGCGTGCCCGTAAAAAAGATCCGCGACGTGCGCGGCACGGTCTATCTTTGCCAAAGAGAGGATAGCGTACACTATCCCGTGGCGGCTGCGTTTGATTATAACGAGCTGAAGGTGGACAAGCGCCGCTATGCCGAAGCGTTTGGCGTACAGTACCGTAACCAGGATAGCATCAGCGGCAAGGCGATCGTGGAGTATTACGACAGCAAAATGCTGGTGCAAAATCCGCCCATGCCGCCGCTTGAGCGCGAGGAGCTTGACCGCGTGTATGCCTTGCCCTTTGCGCGCACCTATCACCCCATGTATGAAAAGGAGGGCGGCGTGCCCGCCATAGAGGAGGTGCGCTTTTCGGTCACCCACAACCGCGGCTGCTTTGGCGCGTGCAATTTCTGCGCGCTTGCCTTTCACCAGGGGCGCACCGTGCGCTCGCGCAGCATTGAGAGTGTGGTCGAGGAATGTAAAAAAATCACCGAAATGCCCGATTTCAAGGGCTATATTCACGATGTGGGAGGCCCTACTGCCAATTTCCGCGCACCCGCGTGCGATAAACAGCTAAAGGCAGGCGTGTGCACAAACAGAAAGTGCCTTGCGCCAACGCCCTGTAAAAATCTGAAGGTCGATCACAGTGAATATATCAAGCTTCTTGAGGCGATTGAAGCATTGCCAAGGGTAAAAAAGGTGTTTATTCGATCGGGTATCCGCTTTGATTATCTGCTCGCCGACCCCGACGAGAGCTTTTTTAAGAAGCTGGTCCGCGATCATGTCAGCGGTCAGCTGAAGGTCGCCCCCGAGCATTGTGCCGACGGCGTGCTGGATGCCATGGGTAAGCCGCATTTTGCGGTGTACGAGAAGTTTCGCCGCCGCTTTTTTGAGCTGACAAAATCCATGGGCAAGGAGCAGTATTTGGTGCCGTATCTCATGTCAAGTCACCCGGGCAGCACGCTTGGGGATGCGGTTGCACTTGCCGAGTGCCTGAAGCGCGATCGGTACGCGCCCGAGCAGGTGCAGGATTATTATCCCACGCCGGGCACCGCCTCTACTGTGATGTTTTATACGGGCATTGATCCTCTTACCATGAAGCCCGTTTTTGTGCCGCGTGACTATCACGAAAAGCAGCTGCAACGCGCGCTCCTGCAATTCAATCGCCCGCAAAATGCCGCCGCCGTGCGCGAGGCACTGCGAAAGGCGCATCGCGAGGATCTCATCGGCACAGCGCCGCACTCTTTGGTGCGCCCTGCCGCAGGTGGCGCGCAAGGGCAGATGTCCCAAACCCGAAAAGAGGGCAAACGGGGCGAGAAACCAAGCAATGCCTTGGGAAAGGGAAGAAAAATGCCCACCCGACAGGCGCGCCCCGAAAGCCCCAAGCAGGGGAAGGCACAGGCGAGAAAAGGTGATGCTGTGCGAGGGAAAGCATCTGCAAAGCGTAAAAGTAGCCGCTAAGAGGAAATTTGGTACGGCGTGACAGATATTTCCATCAACGGGGGCGGGGAGCTTGCTTGACAGCTCCCTGCCTTTTGTGTTATCATACTACTGTTAAGGCAAGGGCACATTTTGTCACATATACTCGGAAAAGGAGGGCATTTATGAGTAATTTGTTTGATTATCTTACCTGGCGTGGCGATCTGTCCTTTGGCAACGCCTCGCTTTGCCCCGTGGATGCGCTGATCTTTTCCATGCTTGCTTATATGGATTTTGAGGGGATCGTACCGCGCGAGGCGGGTGCTCAGCCCGTGCGACTTTCCGAGGCGGCAAAGGCATATTTTGCACGTCCCGGGGTGGCGGGGAAAAGGGTCGATGCCAATCATGAAAAGCTGCTGCGTATGCTGGCAGAATCAGGGCGCTTTGGCTCCCTGCGTATGCTTGGCGCAAGAAAGGTGCTTGACCGTGCCGACGGCATACAGTTCGGGGCAATTTCCTTTTTGTTGCCGGGGCAAAACGTGTTTGTTGCCTTTGAGGGCACAGACGATACGCTCGTTGGCTGGAAGGAGGATTTTCGCATGAGCTACGAGTGTCCCGTGCCGGCTCAGCTCATGGCGGCAGAGTATCTGCGCGAGGTCGCGGCAGCACACCCCTTGCGCCGCATCTTTGTGGGCGGCCATTCCAAGGGCGGCAACCTTGCCATGTTTTCCGCGGTAAACGCGGGCGAGCATGTGCGTTACCGCGTTCGTGCCGTTTACAATAACGACGGCCCCGGCTTTTGCGACAGCACGATCACGGGTATGGCGTACATGGAGCTGCGCGATCGCATTTATACCTATTTGCCACAGTCCTCGATCGTGGCGGTGCTGCTGGAGCACGATACCAACTATAAGATCGTAAAAAGCAGCAATAAGGGGCTTTTGCAGCACGACGGGTATTCCTGGGAGGTACAGGGGTGCGACTTTGTATATACCGAGGAGCGCACCGCGTTTGGCAAAAGGACCGAGGCTGTGGTGGATCACTTTGTCAGCGTGACCAGTCCCGAGCGCCGTCGGCGATTTTGTGAGGCACTCTTTAGCATTTTGGAGGCATCTGAACAGGATACCCTGTCGGGGCTCATCGGCGGCAAGCGGCAGAGCCTGCGTAATATCATCGGTGCATATGCCGATCTGCCTGACGAGGTTCGCACCCTGCTCACCGAAACGATTGCCGTGCTGGGTGTGGGGCAGCGCGCGCAAAAGGAAAAGGAAAGGCTGGCACTGCCAAGGGGCGAAAAAACGTCATAAGTCGCCAAAAGCCGCACACGGTACAGCATTTTTTAGAGCTGTGCGTGGGTGCGGCTTTTCTTTTTGTGCTACCTTGACGGCACAAGGAAAATGGTCTATACTATAAAAGAGGTGAGAGCATGAAAAATTTGTATATGGCTTGTCGCGCGCTTTATGAGAGTGCGTTCCCCGGCTCGCCCAAGGCGTGGGATGATGCCTTATTTCGCCATGTGATGCCCCAATATCTGCGCGTGATCCGCGAGGGGGAAAAACCGCTTTCTATGCTGTTTTCGATCCCGTATCCTATCAAAACAGCAGGTGGATGCTTGGAGGCGCGATATCTTTACGCCGTGGCGACAGATCCTGCCTATCAGGGGAGGGGGCTTGCAAAGCAGCTGCTCGGAGAGGTGGCAGCAGAGGGCTACCCCGTGTTTTTGCGCCCCTCAAGTGAAGGGCTCTTTTCCTTTTATCAAAGGGCGGGATTTTCTCCCATGTCCCCGATGCTCACCGAGGTGGGGACAGCCACACCCGGCGATGTGACGGCATTTCGCCATTTATCCGTAGAGGAATATCTCCGCGCACGTACCGCGTTTTTATCTGAGCCATATGCTGAGCCGACGCTTGCGTTTCTTTCGCTCGGCTTTTCGCTTGGCGGTGCAGTTGCGCTTGAAAACGAATTTGTCGCGTTTTACGAGCGACGTGGGGATCTTGTTTGGTTTAAGGAGTGGCTTGGTAAGCGCGAATTTGCACCCCGTGCGGCGGCGTTTCTCGGTGCCGCGCAATACAAGCTGCGCACGCCCGATAAGGGCGGCGCGCCCTTTGGCGTAGGAATTGGCGTGCCGCGCGAGCTTGCGTTTTCGATCGCACTTGATTAAATGATATCATAGTATGTAAAGGAGGGACAGGAATGGCAGATCGTATTATCTTGCATTGCGATTGCAACGGCTTTTTTGCATCGGTTGAAATGCTTTCCCGTCCCGACCTGGCGCACGTGCCCATGGCGGTTGCGGGGGATCCCGAAAGCCGCCACGGCATCATTCTTGCCAAAAATGAAATTGCCAAGGGATACGGTGTGAAAACCGCCGAAACGATCTGGCAGGCAAAGAAAAAATGCCCCGATCTCGTGCTGGTTGCGCCGCATCACGAGAAATATCATGAGATATCGCGCCGCGTCAATGCGATCTATCTTGATTATACCGATCTTGTCGATCCCTTTGGCATCGACGAGTCCTTTCTTGACGTGACGGGCAGTATGCACCTGTTTCCCTTTTCTCCCCGTGAGCTTGCCGATGTGATCCGCGCACGGGTAAGGAGCGAGATCGGTATTACGATCTCGGTGGGCGTGAGCTTTTGCCGCGTGTTTGCAAAGCTTGGCAGTGACTACAAAAAGCCCGATGCCACCACCGTGATCGACAGAGAAAACTTCAAACAGATCGTGTATCCTCTGCCCGTATCCGATATGCTTTACGTCGGGCGGCGCACGGGAGAGCAGCTTCGTGCGCTCGGTGTGCTTACCATAGGCGATCTTGCCGCCGCCGACCCCGTAAGGCTGACGGGGCTGCTTGGTGAGGCAGGGGATATGCTTTGGCGTTATGCGAACGGCAACGATCACGAGCCCGTAAATTCCTATTATGCACGTAAGCGTCCGAAATCGATCGGGCACGGTATGACCTTTCGCCGCAATATCGTGGGAGAGGCAGAGATTCGAGCCGGCACTGTTGCGCTTTGCGATGCGGTAGCGGCGCGGCTTCGCGAGGAGAATTGCAAATGCACCGTGGTGCAGGTGCAGGTAAAAAGCCCCGATTTTCGCACCGTTCAGCGGCAAAAGACGCTGCGGCGCGCCACGTGGCTGCAGCGCGATCTTGTGGAAAACGCCATGCAGCTGATCAAGGAAGCAAATGGCTACGGCAATATGATACGCGCGCTGACCGTAACCGCGGCAGGGCTCGTAGGCCCCACCCAAACCGAGGAGCAGCTGGATATGTTTGCGGCAAGTGAGGCTGAGGATAAAAGGGAGGGCGTTGAGGATACGCTTCATGCCATTCGGCAAAGATTTGGCAGGTCGAGTATTCGCCTTGGGTACTATCGGCAGCCCGACAGCACGCCCGATGACGAAGGGGAGAAGAATTCTTGACACGCCTTGCGGTTTATGATACAATAAACGCATTATTGTTTGACAGAAAGTGAGTATTTGATACCGATGCGAAAATCAGGCGGCCTTGTTTGCTGTTTGCTGGCGGCGTTTTTTTGGGGCACTACCTTTGTGGCGCAGGATACCGCCGCGAAGACCATTCCTGCGTTTACCTTTCTTGCATTGCGCTCCTTTGTGGGGGCGGCGGCATTGCTTGTGGTTTTCCTCGTAAAGGATCACATCCATAAAAAAAGAGGCACGTTTGTTCCCGTGGAAAAGGGAACGCACAAGCGCACCCTGCTTGGTGGCGCGTTTTGCGGCTTGTTTTTGTGTGCCGCTTCGGCGTTGCAGCAGCTTGGTATTGCGGGCAACGCAGGCTCACCGGGCAAGGATGCCTTTATTACCGCACTTTACATCGTGTTTGTGCCGCTTTTCGGGCTTTTTCTCGGCAAGCGTGCGGCACCGCATATTTACGGATGCGTAGCGGTGGCACTCGGGGGCTTGTGGTTGCTTTGCATGAACGGCTCGGCACTCACCACGGGCGATATTCAGCTGATCATCTGCTCCGTGCTGTTTGCGTGTCAGATGATACTGGTGGATATGATCGGAGATAAGGTGGATGCTGTGCGCCTTTCGGCAATGCAGTTTTTGGTGGTTGGCGTAGTTTCCACCGGTTTTGCGGTCATCCTTGAGGAGCCGACCGTGGCTGGAGTCCTTACGGGCTGGTGGACGGTGCTGTATGCAGGTATTTTGTCCTCGGCGGTGGCATATACGCTGCAGATCGTGGGGCAACAGCGCACGCCTGCGGCACTGGCAAGCTTGGTGTTAAGCCTTGAATCGGTGGTCGCTGTGATCGCAAGCATGATCGCGCTCCAGCTTTACCCCACCTTCCAAGAGGTGCTTGGCATGGTGCTGATCTTTGCGGCTATCATCGTGTCGCAGATCCCGTGGCACACGCTGAAAAAAGCCAAAACGGCAGAATGAGCTTTCGACAAAGCCCCGTTGCAAAAGCGACGGGGCTTTGTCGAATAGTTTTTGTAAGGAATTTCACAAGATTGCTTGACAAGCGGCAAGATTTTATATATAATAAGATAGTCCGCAGGCATAGTCTAGTGGTAAAACCCCTGCTTCCCAAGCAGGAGATGCGGGTTCGATTCCCGTTGCCTGCTCCAAAGCAAAGTGCCACCCCTTGTGGGTGGCACTTTGCTTTGGAGCAGCACGCGAACCCGTTTTGCGCGCGCAAAAAGATGCAAAATTTGATGATATGCGGCACGCGCAAAAGCGGGTTCGCATACCCCGCCCGAAGATCGGCAAGCTCGCTTGCCAGGTGCAGGGCGTGGGTATATTCGCCGTAGTCGAAATTCCCGTTGTGCCGTAGCGGAGCAAGGCACCAGAAGTGGAGTAGCACCCCTTGTGGGTGGCACTTTGCTTTGGAGCAGCACGCGAACCCGTTTTGCGCGCGCAAAAAGATGCAAATTTTGATGATATGCGGAACGCGCAAAAGCGGGTTCGCTGAAGCGGCAAAGCCGCTTCGTCAAGCTTGTCTTGGCGGCTAAACGCCGTCGCGGACCGTCGAGGACGCCGGTCCCTACGGGTGCAAATCTTACAATTCCCACCAAACGGGCATAAAACGCCGTTTTACAAAAAACGCTTGAAAGGAGAGCTTTTGTATGATCGAAAAGGCATATCTTGAAATTACCAATATCTGCAATCTCTCCTGTGCGTTTTGCCATAAGACGGGGCGAGAAAAGCGACAAATGACTAAGGCGGAGTTTGAGCATCTTACCGACCGTCTTGCGGGTGAGGTAAAATACTTATTCTTTCATCTTATGGGGGAGCCGCTTTTGCACCCGTTACTGCCCCAATTTGTAAAACGGGCAAGGGAAAAGGGCTTTTTACCTGCCATTACCACAAACGGCACGCTCCTTCACTCGAGGGGTAAGGAGCTACTCGATGCCGCACCCTATAAGATCAGTATTTCGCTGCATGCGCCTGCCGCAAACGCCGCGTTTTCCGACGCGGACTATCTCACCGCTTGCCTTGATTTTGGCAAGGAGATCGCCAAGCGGGGCACGATCGTGGCGTTTCGCCTTTGGAACATCGGGGGGGCTGGCGAGAGCGAGAACAAAACGGTGCTTGCGGCACTGCATGACGCGTTTCCCACACAGTGGGAGGAGAAATGGAGTGGTTGGCGCCTGGCGCACAAGGTCTTTCTTGAATGGGGTGAGGAGTTTGACTGGCCCGATAGAAACGCCCCTGCGATCGCCGCGGATGCGCCTATCTTTTGCTATGCGCTTCGCAATCAAATCGGCATTCACGCAGACGGCACAGTTGTACCCTGCTGCCTGGATGCAGACGGCGTATTGTCGCTTGGCAATCTGCACGACAAACCGCTTGCCGAGATCTTAAGCACGCCGCGCGCCCGTGCAATATACGACGGGTTTACCATGCATCGCGCCGCCGAGGCGTTGTGCCGCCGTTGCGGATATGCAAGAAGATTTAAGGCATAAAAAGAGCGTTACTCACAAACGAGCAACGCTCTTTTCTTTTTTGTGAAAAACAGGCTCTTTTAGCGCAACGCTGTAAGGATCGTGTCGCCCCCCATCATAAAGACGAGGGCGGCGCACATGGTGATACAACCGATGATGTTTTTGAGGGAAAGCTTTTCCCGAAGGAACAGGAAAGAGCAAAGGACGCTGAGCATCAGTACGGCGGAGTTGTAGAAGGTGTAAAGCACGGCAAGGTCAATTTTTCCAATGACAACGGTGAGGATGTGAATGGCACCTGCAACCACAAGGGAGGCGACAGACAAAAGCACAAGAGAGCGCCGCGATTGCTTCATGACTGTGAGGAAATTCTTTTTTTGCTCAAAAAGGAGCATGGCAAGTGAGCAAATGCTGCATACCGCAAAGGTAATGGCAACCATTTCCTCCTTTTGTGCTACTGCGGTTACGCGCTGCTGCACGTCAAGGAGTGAGCCAAATGCACCGTTGCCGATGGCAAGCAGGGATACGGCAAGCCAAAAGCCGCGCTTTTTCTCGGTGCGGCTATCCTTATCGCTGATCAGGTAGACCGAAACGAGCACCACCAAAATGCAAATGACCTTCAGGGGGGTGAGCGTGTCGCGAAAGGCGATCGCACCTACGAGCGTTGGAATAATGATGCCGCCGGCAATAGAGAAGACCATGAGTACTGAGTAAGGCCCTGTTTGAGATGCCTTAATAATGGTGGTATTATAGAGCAGTAATGCAAAGCCGTTGATGATACCAAGGAGCCACGTGAGGGGAGATGCCACAAAGTGGAAGCCGCACATGAAAAGGGACACCACCACAACGGTGGCACCGCTGACGACACTGAAAACAGGGGAGGCGTGACGCGGATCACCCGGGTATTCTGCTGAGAAAAGTCTGGTTAAAAAGGATTGCGCGGTGTAAAGCAGCACCACAACGCCCATTAAAAGATAGGTCATAGCAGCACCTCACTTGCGGCGGTCTGCCCTGATTGCAGCACAGAGAACGAATTTCTTTTCATTGTAAGATCTCCTTTTGGCAGCTTGCTCTTAAATTACTATAAAAGAATTATAGCAAATGCAAGGAGTGATTGGTAGGAAGGATACGTAAAAAATTTGTAAAAAATGATAAATATTTTAAGTATACACGGAAAAACGTCTTGATTTTTATTGATTTTACATGTTAAAATAGGATCATACAAGAGAAAAAGGGGGTGGATCAAATGGCAGATACGCGTATGGAGGAGGTGCTTGGCAGCTTTTCGCGCCTCACGCATATCAACGTAGCCGCCTACGATGCACAGTTTCGGTGTATCTATACCATGATCAACGACGTAGGCTTTTGCTCCGCTTTGCATAGATCAAGAGCGTGTCTTGCGCGTTGTGTGCAATCGGATACCGTGGCACTGAGGCAAGCGAAAAAAACCGGTGAGCCCTATCTTTACACCTGTCCCTTTGGCCTCAGTGAGCTTGTTTTTCCCGTGCGTGGTGAGGGTGGGATCATTGGATATTTGATCGTTGGCCCCACTGTGAGCGTGTCAACCGCGCCGAGTGACCGTGATCTCTGCCGTCTTGCCTGCCTTGAGAGCGCGCGCCTAAAGGAGGATGCGCTTTTGCTCGCGGTGGGGGAGCTTGCGCACTATACCGATGCACAGCTTGAGGCGCTTTCGGTGCTGACCGCGATTGTCAAGGAGCACATAGAGGGGAATCGCCTGCTTTTGCCCGATCACCAAACACCGGGGCAGCTTGTGAGAGTTTATGTAAGGAAAAATTTAAGTGAAAAGATCACGCTGTCGAAAATGAGCAAAAATCTGCATTGCAGCACAGTGACACTGACCGAGGCGTTTCGCCGCGAGTTTGGCATGACGATCATGGAGTACGTTTTGGCGGAGCGTATGAAGCTGGCGCGAAGGCTTTTGATGACAACCGCTTCGATTACCGAGATCGCGCATAGCTGTGGCTATCCCGACGTGGAATATTTCTCCAAATGCTTTAAGCGTGAAAACGGGGAGCTTTCTCCTACGCAATGGCGTAAAAAGCAGGGGAGGTTACAGGATAATGCCGCACCCGAGGCGCCAAAATAACACACCGTTTTTGCCCGTTTGCAAGATTTGATCGGATTGACGGATAATTTTGACAGTGAGAGAAACGCTTTGCAAGCTATGCCGAAATATGAGTAAACCGTGATTTGGAGGGAGCCATGAAAAACAAAAAACGAATGTTATACGCAATGTATCTCACGGTGCTTTTTCTCACGTTGTGTGTTTTGGCTTTCAGTATAATTTGGGCTTTGATTGAACCGCAGGCACCGGGCGCGAGTGGTTTGTCGCTTGATAGAGGATTTGCTGTGTATGCTATATGCATACTGTCTATCCCCTTGCTGATCGCCGAATTTGAAATCTTTTACTGTGCAAAATATTTTTTGCTTACAAAGCGAAACAAAAAAAGCATGGAATCTTGCGTTAATATCGTTTTTTGTGTGCTTTCTGTGGTACTACCGTTATTTGCAGCCGCGGCTTGGTTGTTTTGGCGGAGGATCGTTGACGATGTGTCAGTTGCATTGCTTTTGCTCTGGATGCTTGCAGAACCGATATATAGATTACTGCATTTATTGTACACCAAGCTTCTCGGGGTACGGTAGCTTTTCGGCGCAGAAAGGAGAATTTTATGAGCGATAAAACCAAAAAAATTGTTTTAAACGTTTCTTTTGCCACCCTTGTGTTGCTGACGGTGGCTACACCGTTTGTATGCTGGAATTGCATGATCCATGCCGTGCGCGCTATGCCTGATCCTGAACCGATAGTTGCCGTTGGAGCGCTTCTTTTTGTCGCTATGATCATCTTGGGGATCACACTGCCCCTGTTAATTGCGAGCTTTGAAATATGGCATTTGATAAAATACCGTTTGTTTTCAAGCCGGCAGTTGCGCTTTGAAGATACTTTGAACAGGATTCTTTGCGGGCTATCGATTTTTTTCCTGCTATTGGGAATCGCTTGCGTTTTGTTAGATCCAATCGCGCTTTTTTTGAATGTTGATTTTCTGCTTACAATTCTGTTTGCAAGTGTAATGATTTGGGATGCTGCGTATCCGCTGTTTCGCGTAACGTATTTTATGGTATACATCGTGATTACGTGCAGGGAGAAAATAGTGAAACGGAGAAGCTTAGATGCAGCTTTACAAGCTTCCGAATAAAAACAAGGGGCTGCTTCAAGTGCATTAGCACTTGAAGCAACCCTTTTTCTGTGTGTTAAAAAATTACTGTGTCAGTTTTTATCGCTGTTATCTTGCTTTTTATTGGTCGGCTCAAAGTTGCCAAGCGAAATATCGCGCGCGCCTCTGTCAAGCTCGGCGGGGCCAAAATTGCCGAGAATCGTGGTGCCAAGCGCGCTGTTTTCCAGCCCGTTTGCCTGCTTTTGCTTCTTTTCTTCCATATCCTCACCTCGTTTTTGGTATTTTCTTATTGTATAGGATATGGAGAACGGCGCAGGTTATGTATGGAAATCCGGTGTAAAGGCGGCGCTTGCGGCATCCTTGCCTTGCGTAAAGCCTGTAAAGCCAAGCTCCTGTGCTTTCAGGAGCGCTTGCTCATATTCAAAGGTCGTCACGCGGCGCTGGAGGTACTTGGGAGCTGTTTGGGGCGCAAAATCGGGGGTATACTGGCGCATCAGGGAGAGCAAAATATTCGATACGGGTAGCGTTTTTGCAAGCGTTTCGAGCACGGCGGCGGTATCCTCTCTTTGTCCCGGTAACACAAGGTGGCGCACCACTGTGCCGCGCCGTAGCATACCGTTTTCGTCGTAACGCACAGCACCCACCTGACGGTACATTTCACGAAGTGCCGCAACTGCCACCTCTTTATAATCCTGTGCATTTGAGCAGGCTTTGGCAAGCTCCGCGGAAAAATACTTGAAGTCGGGCAGATAGATATCCACAAGCCCCTCCAAAAGTCGCAGTGTTTCGGGGCGTTCGTATCCGCTACTGTTCCAGACCACGGGGATCTTCAACTTCGGCTTGATGCGCTGCAAAACACGCGCAATGCGGTCGGTATAATGCGTGCCTGTGACAAGGTTTAGGTTGTGCACACCCGTGGCGGCAAGCGAAAGGCAGATCTCGCCAAGCTCCTCTTCACTCACGCACTTGCCTACGGCATCACAGCTGATCTCCTTATTCTGGCAAAAAATACAGCCAAGGGAGCAGCCTGCAAAAAACACGGTCCCCGAGCCCCTTGTGCCGCTGATCGGCGGCTCCTCAAAGTGGTGAGGGGCGGCGCGCGATATGAAAATATCGGCACCCACGTGGCACATGCCGATCTCGTTTTCTTCGCGGCGTGCGCCGCATTTGCGTGGGCAAAGCATACAACCGGACATGGTGCCCCCTCCTTTCATTCGTTTGCTTCTTCATCTTATCACAGCAGCTTAAAAAATTCAAGTTTTTTGCACAATTACGCACCAAAATGCGAAAAATGTGGTAAAATGATAGCAGTCTTTTTGGAGGTAGGTCATATGAAAAATAATTGCTTTTCGCAAGCAGAGATCCTTTGCGTTGGAACTGAGCTGTTAATGGGAGATATCGTGAACACAAATGCGGCGTATCTTTCCCGCCGTCTTGCCCGTCTTGGCATTGGCGTTTACCGCCAGGCGGTGGTGGGGGATAATCCCGCGCGGCTTGCCGAGGACGTGCGTGCGGCACTTTCCCGCGCCGATCTTGTCTTGATGTCGGGCGGACTTGGCCCCACCTATGACGATCTTACCAAGGAAACGGTTGCAGGGGTGTTTGGACGTAAGCTGAAAATGCACGAACCCTCCCTTGCCCGTATTGAAAATTATTTTGCATCCACAGGGCGCACGATGACCGAGAACAACAAAAAGCAAGCCATGATGCCCGAGGGCGCGGTGGTGTTTCCAAACGATTACGGCACAGCCCCCGCGCTTGCGCTTGAAAATGAGGAGGGCAAGGTGGTGGTCATGCTCCCGGGGCCCCCGCGTGAGCTTGAGCCGCTGTTTTGTGAGCAGGTGGAGCCATATCTAAAAAAACGCTGTGCCTCGATCATGGTCAGCCGCAATTTGCATATCATCGGCTTGGGTGAGTCGGCGGTGGAAAGTGAGCTGCCGCAAGAGATCAAGGATAGCACAAATCCGACGGTTGCCCCCTACTGCGTACCGGGAGAGGTAAGGCTACGCGTGACTGCAAGAGATCGGGATGAGAGCCACGCCGCACGGCTTTGCGATGCCATGGTGGAAAAGCTTATGGCACTGCCGATCGGAAAATTTGTATACGGAATCGACGTGCCCGACCCCGCGCACGCGCTGGTCGGCGCGCTGATCGCACGCGGCATGACGGTGGCAACGGCAGAATCCTGCACGGGCGGACTGATCGCCAAAAAGCTGACCGATGTGGCAGGCTGCTCGGCAGCGGTGGCGGGCGGTGCTATCGCCTATCAAACGCGCCAAAAGGAAACGCTGCTTGGCGTTGATCCCGCGCTCATTGACAAGCACACCGTTGTCAGTGAGCCTGTTGCCAAGGCAATGGCAAAGGGGGCACTTACCCGTTTTGGGGTGGATCTTGCCATTGCCACCACGGGCTATGCCGGCCCCGGCGGCGGCACCGAACAGGAGCCTGTCGGTACGGTATACGTGGCAGTTGCCACGAAAGATGCGGTTGCTTGCAGCCGTCTTACCCTTGGTGCACACCGCGACCGCGCTTACATCAGGGAGGTTGCCGCGGTGCGTGCGATCGCACAGGCGATCGGCATATTGTATGAAAATTTACAAAAATCGTGAAAATTTTATCAATCACGCTTGACATTTGGTGTATGATATATTAGAATGTACACTGTAGTTGTTTGCGCAGATCGAAGGATCAAGCGCAAGAAAGGAAAAAACTATGGCAAAATTTCGTAAAATCGGAATATTGACCTCGGGCGGTGATGCCCCCGGTATGAACGCCGCCATTCGCGCTGTTGCCCGTAAGGCACTTGACGAGGGTGTGGAGGTCGTTGGTATTCTTGGTGGATATTCCGGACTTATTAAGGATAATATCGTTCCGTTCACCAGGAGATCGGTTTCCAATATTATTTCACGCGGCGGCACGGTGCTGTATTCCGACCGATGCCCCGAATTTAAAACAGAGGCAGGCATGGAAAAGGCGATCGAAACCTGCAAGCGCAACAGCATTGATGCTATTGTTGCTCTGGGCGGTGACGGTACCTTTAGGGGTGCTACGGATCTTACCAATCACGGCATTCCCACCATTGGTATTCCCTGTACCATTGACAATGATATTACCGCAACCGATTATACCATTGGTTTTGATTCCGCAATGAATACCACCATGAGTATGATCGACTGTCTGCGTGATACGTGTGAATCTCACAAGCGTTGTAACGTGGTAGAGGTGATGGGGCGTGACTGCGGTCAAATTGCACTTTATACGGCGTTAGCGTCGGGTGCGGTGGCTGCCGTGATCCCCGAGGTGCCCTTTGATGAAAATGAGCTCATTGAACGCATGCAAGAGCTTTTGGATGCCGGTAAGCGCAGCTTTCTTGTGATCGTCAGTGAGGGTGTTCGTGGCGAAAACGGGCAGAAATACGGTGAGCAGCTTTCTCAAAAAATTGAGAGTGCGCTTGGTATTGAAAGCAGGTTTGCGCGCTTTGCTCACGTTGTGCGCGGTGGCAGCCCCACGCTTCGAGATCGCTTTACCGCAACCCAAATGGGTGTGCGCGCAGTTGAGCGTTTGCTGCAGGGCAAAAGCAATATTGTAATATGCGACCGTGCCGGTAAAATTACCGATCTTGATATCAATTATGCATTGGTTGCCGACCGCATGTATAAAAACAAGCTACAGCCCGGCGATCTTGATTTGTTCGGTGCAGACCAGATCGCGGATATGAAGGCTCTTGCGGCAAGGCGCAGAGCAGATATTGATACTGTTTACGGAATGGTTGCTGAAACCAGTAAGTAACACGAAAGGAACAAAGAGGTAGACTATGAGAAAAGTAACAATTATCGGTGCGGGAAATGTTGGTGCGACCATTGCGTACACGCTTGCGGTGGAGGGTGTTGCCAACGAGATCGTTATTATTGATATTAAAAAGGAAAAGGCGGAGGGCGAGGCGATCGATATCGGCCAGGGCGGACTCTTTTTCCGTGAGGACGTGCGTATTGTTTCCGGCGATTACGAGGATGCGGTTGATTCCGATATCGTTGTGATCACCTCGGGTATGGCACGCAAGCCCGGTATGACACGCCTTGATCTTGCGCAGACCAACGTAAATATTCTTTGCAGCATTGCTCCGCAGATCACCAAATATGCACCCGATGCGATCTACCTCATTGTCAGCAATCCCGTTGACGTAATGACCTATGTCTTCCACAAGATCACCAATATTCCCGAAAGTCGCATCATCGGCTCGGGCAACAGCCTTGATACGGCACGCCTTCGTTACTGGCTTGCAAGCCGCTTTGATATCAGCCAGCAAAACGTGCACGCTTATGTGTTTGGTGAGCATGGCGACTCCTCCTTTGTGCCGTGGTCGCAGGCAGCGATCTGTACCACTATGGTAGAGGATTACTACAAACAGCTTGAGGGCAAGGAGATCGACAAGGCGGCCGCAGAGGAGTACGTACGTAAGTCCGGTGCTGAGGTCATCAAGCGCAAGGGCGCGACCTTTTACGCGGTGGCATGTGCCGCGGTGCATATGTGCAAGGTTATTTTCAGCGGTGTAGATACTGCACTCTCGGTTTCGGTTATGATGCACGGTGAATACGGTATTGAGGACGTTTGTCTTTCTACCATTTCTATCGTGGGTGAGGAAGGCGTTCGTGCGCAAATTCCCGCAAATCTCACCAAAGAGGAAACGGAAAAGCTGCATCACAGTGCCCAGTGCCTGAAAAACGTGATCAATCAAATTACTTATCAGTAATGAGCAATCGCAAAAAATAGCAAAAAGCCGCAGGCAAGGGCTCCTTCTCATAAGGAAGTTGGATTCCTTCTTGTAGGGGTCGACGTCCTCGGCGACCCGTTAAGGCAAAAATTGATCCGCAGAAAACAAAAATTAACCCCGACAGATTTCAAAGCCTGTCGGGGTTAGTTGTTATTTTTCTGCTATAAATATCCAACGTTCAGAAATGTTTTTGGGCATCATTCGCGCGAGGGTGTCAGCATCTTTAATAAGATTTTTGTTTCCAAAGTGGAAGAAAAAGAATTCTCCTTTTCCTTCATTATATCCCAATTGGAATTCAAGCTCTTTCTTAAAATAGGGAAACACCAGCTTTAACCGTTCGTCAATTGCCCAAACAAAAGCTGAATCGTGATTAGAAAGACAATTAATGATCCATGACTCTTGTTCTTCAAACCAAACCCAGAAAGTTTTTGCTGCTTCCTCGTTCATTGCCTTTTTAGAAAATAATGAAAACATACTTTTTCTCCTTTAAGTAAATTTCTTTTTCCGCTTTTATCGCTAGTTTCGCCTTTGTATTACAAAGGCATTGGGCTATGCCCATACCCCTAAGGTTGCACGTACCCCAAGGCTCCCTCCGGGAGGGAGCTGGCGCCGTAGGCGACTGAGGGAGAGTGCGTTACAATAAAGTTAGCACAAACCCCAAATTACGCAGGCTCCTTCCGTCACGGCTACGCCGTGCCACCTCCCTCTCGGAGGGAGGCTTTTGCTAAACCCATTATACCACAAATCGGCAGAGAAAACAAGTTCTCTGTCAAGATTCGTTTGTTGCGGGTAGCCGAGGACGTCGACCCCTACGAATGTTGTGTTAAACATCCTTATGAGAAGTTGCCCAACGCCTGCGGCTTTTCTCTTTCAATTATTATAAAAATCGAGCATTTCTTCAAGCACAGGGTGCAGGATCTCATCATTTGCAAATAAGATCTCGTGCTTGCTGCCCTGTACTGTTTTCAGCGTGCAGTGGGGCAGTGCGGCGGCGAGTTTTTTTTGCGCTTCGGGGCTGACAAGGTGCTCGTGCTCGGCGGCATAGATCAAGAGGGGAACGGTTACGCTTGCAGGCGAGCCCTTTTTAAAAATGCTTTTCGTTACACCAAGTGCCGCTTGGCTCCACGCATAGCTTGGCGAACCGCCGCGAAGCAGGGGATCGCTTCTGCGCAGTGCGCGAAGATATGCAAAGCGTGCGGGGGAAAGAGAGGAGGAGGTTTCAAACGGCTCGTTCTCGTAATCCTTTTTGGCGGTGAAAACAGGATGCTTCGCGCGCCCTGTAAGGGTGCAAAATCGGCACAGTGCCGTTGCCGCCACGCGGGTAACGCCGCGATATTTTAGGGCGATCATGGGTGCTGAAAGTATGGCTTTTTGAAACACGTCCCCGTGCTTTTCCAAAAACAGCATCGCAACAGCACCTCCCATGGAGTGTGCAAAAAGGTAAAGCGGTTGCGGCAGTGTCCCCGCAAGACCTGCGAGCACTGCCTCGAGGTCGTCAACGTAGTGAGTAAAGCGGTCAATGTGTATGATATTTGTGTCGGCATCGCGCTGAGAACGCCCATGCCCGCGCTGATCATAAACGAGCACCGAAAGCTCTTCGCGCAAAAGATAGTAGATCAGCTCACGATATTTATCGGCATTTTCAGAAAAGCCGTGCACAATAACCACGGTGCCGCGGGGGTGATCGGCGTTATAGCGTATTGCGTAAAGGGGTGCACCGTCACGCGCGGCAAGCGGTGTTTTTTTTGCTCTTGCCGCAAGATATGGCATAACGGTATCGGTTATTTGCTTTTGGAAATCCTGCTCCTTAATAAATTCTCTCAAATTTGAGCCTCCCGAAAAAAATAAGCGGTGCATTTAGTATATAATATCGCGTGCGCTTTGTCAAATCATACGGTGCGCTGTAAAAAAGGTATGACGTCGTTTTCCCTTATAGCAGGGGGCGGCATCATACCTAAATTATTTTAATTCTTGTTCAAGCGATGAAAAAAGCTCAGAGCTGAAAAAATCACGGATGTGAATATCAAGCCCGTCGCAGATCTTTTTAATGGTGGAGATCGTGGTGCTGTTGTTTCTTCCACTGATGATATTATTGAGGGTGGATTGTGTAATGCCGGAGAGAGTTGCCATGCGGTTGAGAGTAATATTATGTTCGGTGCACAATTCCAGTATGCGTCTGCGCGTTGCTTCTCCGATGTCCAATGCAGCACCTCCTTTGCGTTTAATCGAGATGATACTATTATTGTACCCTTTTTTTACCGGAAAACTTAACTCAAAAGAGTTGACAATGCGCGATTATTGTGTTAAAATAGACGTGACGCAAAAAAGAAAAAGAAAATCTGCTTTTTTGAGGCGTGAATCATCGATTGTCCTTTTGGCAATATATAAAACATTTTAAGGAGAAAAGTATGAAACCCGAATACGTAGCCCAAAAATCGATTGCAACGGCGTTTACGCCCCTTTGTGTACTGTTTTTCTGGCTGGTGATCCCTGTTTTTGTTATTCTCTTTCGCATTTTGGCAATCAAATGCGAGAGCTTTGAGTTTTACAGCGATCACGTCATACATAAAAGCGGAGTGTTGAATAAGAGCGAGAACCGTAAGCCGTTTTTTCAAGTGAACGGTGTAAACTTTAATCAAAGCTTGATTGGAAGCATGTTCAATTATGGAAATCTTGTCGTTGACGGTGCAGGGAGATGGGATTTTCAGCTAACAGGCATTAAAAACCCACGCGCACTGAAAGCGTACCTTGAAGCACGTGGCGCAAAGAAAGAGGATTTTCAAAATATCATTCACGGATGATCAAGCCCCGTATAAAAACCGCGCAGGGAGCTGCATTGCAGCTCCCTGCGCGGTTTATTTTCATTTTATCCAAAATCCTTTGAATTGTTGCTGTATTCGTCGATCAGGGCTTGGGCGTTTTGGTTTTCGTGTGAGAGAAACCATTCGTAAAGTGCGGGGTTGCCGTAGGTGTCGGTCCAGCAGTTGTGGCCGTTTTCGGGGTAGATCGTCAGTCTTGCGTTGCCGCCGCGTTTGTTTACTGCGTTTACCATTTTTACGCTTTCCTCAACGAAAACCGATTTGTCCTTGGCACCGTGAAAAGCCCAAACGGGCACGTTTGCAAGCCTGCCTGCGTTCCAGTACATACCGCCGCCGCAAAGCGGGGCCACTGCGGCAAAAACCTCAGGCAAGCTCATGGCAAGCTGCCAGGTGCCATAGCCCCCCATGCTGTTGCCGGTAAGATAGATGCGTTTTTTATCGGTATAGGGTTGATCTGCTATAAAATGCGTGAAGCGTGTGAGCGTTTCAAAGTGATCAAACCACGTGTTTTTGTGGCACAGGGGCGCAACGATAATAAATTTAAAATCGGGCCATTTTTCAGGGCGGCGCAAAAACGAGTGGGTGACAATGTTATTCATGTTCTCGCCGCGCGTGCCGGCACCGTGCAGGAAAAAGAGAATGGGGTACTGCTCGCCCTCGTTGTAAATTTCGGGAAAGCGTACGGCGTATTGCATCCCCTCGAATATATCTGTTTTGATGTTCATTGCAGGTTTGCCTCCATGGTGCGGATATAAATTAAGTTTAGCACAGTCAGAGGAAAAAAACAACAACAAATATTGCCGTTGCTCGGGTTTGTTTACATTTCTTGCGCTTGGCGATCTGTAATATGATAAAACGGGAGGGGGCCTCCCCTACAAGGATGTAGTTGAGGCGTTAAAGCAGTATCGGGGCAATACCCTTAATAGCCAAGCTCCTCGCCAACGAGAATAACCTCGATATCTGCGCCGCCCGGCTTCTCCCAAAGCACGGTGAGTGCGCGGCAAATGCGCGCATCGCTCGAGCAGTTATAGCAACGGTCACCCTTTGCGGCACACGGGGTAGCTACGCCAAGGCGCTTTGCGTTTTTGGGTGCGGCGATGTTCCGCGCGCGCCAAAGCGCCGCCTCGTAATCTTCGGCAATTTTGTTTTTTCCTACCACAAGGTATACCTTTTCGTGCCCGTAAAGCATCGCTGCCACGCGATTGCCCGTGCCGTCGATGTTTACGATCTCGCCGCTTTCGGCAATACCGTTTACCGAGCTAAGATAGATCTCGGCGGCATTGCCCCTGTCGCGCAGATCGCCTGCGGTCAAGCCTTCCTTGATGCGCCAGTGCCAAAAGCAGGTGTTGTGGGTGGAAAGGCTTTCGTAAAGCCCCATATCCTGCAGGGTCACGGAACCGCCAAAGCCAACGGTTTTTTCGTGAATGGCGGTGTTTAAATAGCTGCTTGCTTCACTTGCCGTATCAAACACGGTAACAGCAAAGCCGCGCTTTTCCAAATTGCTCTTGATCACGTCAAAATTCATAGCATATCCTCACGTTTCTTATATTGCATAGCCGCCGTCAACACCAAGGCACTGCCCTGTAATAAAGGAAGCACCGTTTGAAGCAAGAAAGAGCACCGCCGATGCGACCTCGTGGGGCTCACCGATGCGGCAAAGCGGCGTTGCCTCGGCAAGTGCGCTAAGGGTGTTGGCGTCATATGCGGCGTTCATGTCGGTATCGATCACACCGGGTTCCACGCAGTTTACTGTGATGCCCGAGGGGCCAAGCTCCTTGGCAAGTGCCATGGTAAGACCGCGCAGCCCTGCCTTTGCGGCGGAATACGCCACCTCCATGGATGCGCCCGTTTTGCCCCACATGGAGCCGACGTTGATGATGCGCCCTTGCCCTGCGGCGATCATCGCGGGCTGCGCCTCGCGGCACAGGTAAAAGGCGGCGGAAAGGTTGGTGTCAAGCATCTGTCGCCACGCGGCGTCATTCACGTCGCGGGAAAGCGCGCTTTCTGCGATTCCTGCATTGTTCACCAAAACAAGCGGCGCACCGCCAAGGGCGTCGCGCACCGCGGCATACGCAGTATGTACCGCCTCGGGGTCACTCACGTCACAGCAAAAGGGAACAGCCCCCGTTTCGGCGGCGATTTTTGTTGCCGCCGCGTGATTGCTGCGGTAAAAGAAGGCAACGCGGTCACCCTGTGCCGCGAACGCACGCACGATAGCGGCACCGATCCCGCGTGAGCCGCCCGTGACAAGAACTCGTTTCATGCTCCGTTCTCCTTTGTTTAAGTTTTTGCAAAAAAATCATACCCGTTACCGGAATTTTGGGGGTTTTCTCACTTCTGCTGCGCTGAAATCCGCCTCAAGATACCGCGAAAATTCCTCGTGCAGGCGAGGGACGAGCAGCGTTTTTCCATAGGCGTGGACAAGTGAGAAAAGGTCGCGCTGGGAGATCTTTTGCAGTGCGCGCCCGTCGACCTTGTTGCAGTAGTCAAGGAAGCCCTCGTAAAAGGCAAAGGGCGAGGTGATATGCGACAAAATAAAGTGCAAGGTGTGGGCAAATCTCCCCTTCTCATGCAGGCGGTCAAGGATGTCCGAAATGCCGTGCAGGCGGTTTAGCTCCGCGAAGGTAAGCCACTTGGTTTCAAGTACGGTGTAGGGGGGCGCGGCAGAAAAGAGAATGCCGTATTTTTCGGCATCACGGCGGAGTGCCGTGCCGGGCAGAAGCTTGAGAAAGCCAAGCTGAAGCACGTCGCAGTGGGGATATGCCGCATCAAAGGATCTCGCAAAGGAGTGATAATCCTCAAAGGGGAGCCCTGCGATAAGATCAAGATGCACGTGCATGTTTCCCGCTTCCTTCAGGCGTTGTGCCGCCGCAAGAGTAGCCGCGGCGCTTTGGTGACGGCTGATTGTCGCAAGCGTTTCGGGGTTGGTGCTTTGCAGGCCGATCTCAAGCCTGATCTTTCCTTTTGGAAATTGACGTAAAACAGAAAAGCTTTCCTCATTTAGCAGGGATGCCGCGATCTCAAAATGATAGCATTTGGTATAGCGTGGGGAAAGCAAGCCCTGCCAAATGGCATTGGCACGTGCGCGGTCAAAATTAAAGGTGCGATCCACCAGCTTTACCGTAAGGGGCTCTGCATATTTTTCAAACTCCAGTAGGTCGGCAAGCGTTTTTTCGGCAGTTTTTGCACGCACGCCCTCGGTGGTGGAGGAAAGGCAGAAGGCACAGGAAAAGGGGCAGCCGCGCGCACTTTCATAGTAGACCAGCGAAGTGGGCTGCTCGTTTGGCGTGTAATGCGTGCCGCGCTCGCCAAAATCAGCATCGGGTGTGCCGACAAGCAATTTTGGCAGCATCTCACCGCGCTTTAGCAGATCGGCAAGCGCAACGATCGCATGCTCCCCCTCGCCCGTGACAACGGTATCGATAAAATCAAGCGAGGTGAAGCGTGCGGTGTCAAAGGATACCTCAGGGCCACCAAGCACGATTTTGCAGTTGGGGCATACCGTTTTGAGGTCCCTTGCCAGCATCAGCATTTCATTGATATTCCAAATGTAGCAGGAGAATGCGTAAAGTGCGGCGTGCGCCTCTACCAAATGCGCCAGCACCGATGCGGTGCGGTCGCGCAGCGTCGCCTCGGTGCAGTGCACCGAGGTATAGCCTGCCTTGGCAAGTGCCGTTTTTAAACACCGTATGGCAAGATTTGAGTGGGCAAAGGAGCCGTTTAAAGCAAAAAGTTCGATCTTCATACTGCTATTGTATCACGTAAACTGCGAATTGTAAAGAGAGGCGTAAAAGCCGCCCTGCTTTTTCATAAGCTCCGTGTGATTGCCCGCCTCGATCACGTTGCCGTCCTTTACTACTAAGATCACGTCGGCATTTTGAATGGTGGAAAGGCGGTGGGCGATCACAAAGCAGGTGCGCCCTGCCATCAGCTTTTTCATTGCTGCCTGTATTTGCTGCTCGGTGCGGCTGTCCACGTTGGAGGTCGCCTCATCAAGGATCAGCATGGGGGCATCGGCCAGCATGGCACGCGCTATGGTAATGAGCTGCCGCTGCCCTTTTGAAATATTCACGCCGTCGTCGGTGAGCAGGGTGTCATACCCGTCCTTGAGGCCTTCGATGTAGTCGTGAATATGCGCTGCCTTTGCAGCGGCGATCACCTCGTCGCGGGTGGCGTTCTCCTTACCGTAGGTGATGTTTTCAAATATCGTGCCGCAAAAGAGCCACGTATCCTGTAAAACCATGGTAAAGGCACTGCGCAGTGATTTTCTCGTTGCGTCACGGATATCCACGTTATCAATGGATATCACACCCTCGTTTACGTCATAAAAGCGCATCAGGAGATTGATGACCGTTGTTTTTCCCGCGCCCGTGGGGCCTACGATCGCCACGGTGGTGCCGGGCTTTGCGTGTACTGTGAGGTCATGCAGGATCGTTTTTTCCTCCACGTATCCGAATGTAACGTGAGAAAAGTCAACCTCGCCTTGCACGTCGGCAAGGACGGTGGCGGTGTCCTTATCCTTGGCTTCGGGTGCTTCGTCGATCAGGCGGAATACGCGCTCCGCCGCGGCGGTTGCCGATTGCAGCTCGCTGATGATATTGGCAAGCTCATTAATGGGGCCCGAGAACTTGCGGGAATACTGGACAAACGCCGAAACACCGCCAAGCGAAAGCACAAAGATCGGTGCAAGTGTGGGGGTAGTTTGCGTAAGCATGTAAAGAATACCGCCGCATACCGTAACAAGTGCAATCGAAAGGTTGTTGATAAAGTTTACCGAGGGGCCGATTATTGCGCCGTGCCAATCTGCCTTGTAATATGCCTCAACGGCATCGTTATTGCGCGCATCAAAGCGTGACACGATCGCGTTCTCGCGCGAATAGGCGCGAATGGTCTTTTGCCCCGAGAGCATTTCCTCGGCAAAGCCGTTCAGCTCTCCCAGCTTGCGCGAGCGCGCCTTGAAAAGCGGGCGGATACGCTTGGTCTTATAGCGGGTAAAGAGCACCGAGATCGGAATGGTGATGGCAAAAACAAGCACCAACGGGGGCGAAATGGAAAGCATCATCGCAAGGGCACCCACTACGGTAACGATGCTGGCAAGCACCTGCAAAATATCATGGGAAAGAGAGGTGTTTACGGTATCGATATCATAGGAAATGTGGCTGATGATATCTCCCGTCTGGTGTGTGTCAAAATAGCCGACGGGGAGGGCGGTGAGGTGATGAAAGACCTCACGGCGCATGGTGTAAATGATCTTTTGACTAAGATTGACCATTAAAACCGACAGTGTATAGGAAAGCAAGCCCGATACGGCGTAAAAGACGATCAAAAGAACGGCGAAAAGCCAAACCTCTGAAAAATCGACTGCGCCGCGCCCCGGCTCAATGGCATCGATCGCCTTGCCCGACAGCATCGGGCCCGCGAGCGCAAGAAGATTGGAGGAGAGCATGAGAAAAAGAGCGAAAATGACGGTTTTCGGGTAACGGAATAGGTATTTTCCCATGCGGCGCAGCACGCGCACGCGGTCTGCCCCCGTTTGCTTTTGGTCAACAACGGTGCTGTTAAGGGATCTTGATTTGCCAAGTCCGCCGCCACCGCCGCCCATTTGCATGTTATTCAAGGAACGCACCTCCCATCTGCGAATCGTTGATCTCCTTATAGGCAGGGCAGGTGCAAAGCAGCTCCTCGTGCCTGCCAGAACCGATCACCTCGCCGTGATCAAGCACCAAAATGTGATCTGCGTGCCGCACGGAGCTTACACGCTGTGCCACGATCACGGTGGTGGTGTGCAGCTCCTCGCGAATGGCGCGGCGCAGGGCTGCATCGGTTTTGTAGTCAAGGGCGGAGGAGGCATCGTCAAGCACGAGGATCTCGGGGTTGCCCGCGAGTGCCCTTGCAATGAGGATGCGCTGTCGCTGACCGCCCGACACATTTGTGCCCTTAGCGGTAAGGGGATGCAGGTAGCCCTCGGCAAAGCCTTCAATAAAATCTGCCGCCTGTGCAAGCGTTGCCGCACGGCGTATATCCTCCTCGGGAATATCACGCCCAAATCGAATGTTTTCCGCTACCGTATCGGCACATATGAAGTCATTTTGCATCACAACGCCAAACATTTGGTGCAGGCGTTTTTTATCCATGGCATAGATATCCTCGCCGCCGATGCGAATACTGCCGCTGTCGATATCATAAAAGCGTTGCAGGATCGAGGTCAGTGTGGTCTTACCCGATCCCGTTGCGCCGATCACGCCAAGCGTGCCGCCGCGCGGCAGGGTGAAGCTGACGTGAGAGAGGTTGTTCCTTTTGCCGTTATAGGAAAAGCAAACGTCGTCAAATACAATAAAGCTTTGGTCGTTGTCCTCAAGCGGCGCGGTTGCGGTTTGCCTTGAGGTGTCGGTTGCTTGCAGCACCTCGGCAATGCGATTGGCGGAGGCGGTGCTCTTTGTAGCCATAACAAAAATGCGTGTCATGGCGGTCATGGCACCCGACATCAGGGTAAAGTATTGCAGAAAGGCAATGATGCGCCCAGGGCTCGAAAGCCCACCGTGCACGAGATACGCGCCTACCAAAATGACCGCCACCAGACCGAAATTCAAAAACAGCGTCATCAGGGGCTGTGAGAGTGCCATGGTGATGCCCGCCTTGCGCTCACAGGAAACCAACCGCCCATTGACGGCATCATAGCGGCGGCATTCGTATTCTTCCTTTGATAAGGCCTTTATCACGCGCACGCCCTGGCAGTCCTCGCGCACCACGCGCACCATGGCGTCAACCGCCTGCTGTGTTTGGCGGTAAAGCGGCAAGCCGCGACGGGTGATGAAAAAGACAGTCCCGCCAATGAGGGGCATGGTTACGATCAGCACAAGTGCCAAACGCCAGTCAAGGATCAGCGTGATCACAACACCGCCAGCCAGGAGGATCGGCACGCGCACCGCCATGCGCTGCATCATACCGATAAAGTGGTGCACGTTGTAGGTATCCGAGGTCAGGCGGCTCTCCAGTGACGGTACGGTAAAGGCATCGGTCTGGCGGGAGGACAGGTGCATGGTCGCCGCAAACAGATCGTGCCTGATGTGACGTGATGCCTCCTTTGCCACCTTGGCGGCGTTGCGGTTGGCAATGACGTTGCCGATCATGGCGCAGCACGCAAACGCGATCATCGCAGCACCCCACTTCAGGATGTCAAGGAGGTCGTGTCGCGGTACTACGGTATCAAGAATATGGCTGAGTATGTAGGGGAGCAGCAGCTCAAACAGTGTGGCGATCACCTTGACGGTAAGACCAAACGCCACAGTGCGCTTGAGGGGGCGCAGATATCTAAAGATCAGTTTCATTTGGTAAGCTCCTTCACTTTTTGCTGTGCGTTAGCATAGGCGCGCGCCACCAGCTCGGAGAAAACGTTAATTTCCTCCTCGGTAAAGCCTCTGGTAATGATCTCGTTCCATTCGCGCGACATGTCGCGCAAAAGGGGAAGCAGTGCCAATGCCTTTTCGGTAGGCGATACCAGCAGCACGCGGCGGTCGTTTTCATCGGGTGTTCTTGTCACGTAGCCACACTTTTCCAAATGCGCCAAGCGGCGCGCTACACTGCTTTTGTTGACAAAAAGTGCTTCGGATAACGTATCCTGTGAAATGCCCTGATGATGACAGATATAAAATAGGTAAGGGCGGTCACAGGCGCCGATGCCCGTATCCGCAAGCTTGGGGGTGCGCCAGAAGTTGCCGTAGCGAACAATGGCGTTCATTTTGCTTAAAGAGTGCATGGTAATACTCCTGTTTTAATTAGTTGCGTGTGCAACTAATTATAGTATAGCACGCATACGTGCATTGTCAATAGAATTTTTAAAAAAAAGGGGTGTTTTTTGCATAATGGGAAGGGGCTGTACATATAAGTGAATGAGGCAATAAACAAAGGAGGATTGAAAGATGGAAAATCAACTTGAAATGCCCAAGCAAGAAAGAAAAGAAAGTCGCCGCCCGTGGCGCCGTCAGATCGTGATCGCATGTGCCGTGATGCTTGTTGCCGTGGCACTGGCTCTCAATTTTACGCTGTTTGGCGGCAACGCCAACACCACAGATCCGGGGGATGCACCCTCAGGGGATGCGGCAGGGGATAACAATACCCCCACCGACACCGCGCTTGACGGATATTTCTCCGCCACGCAGGTCAGCCGCCAGCGTGCACGCGATGAGGCACTTGAGGTGCTGCAAAGCGTAGTAGACAGTGCCGAGGCAGACGAGGCCACCAAAACAGGGGCATTGCTTGAGATTTCCGAGCTGGCAAAGGAAATGGAGGCGGAGGCGAACATCGAGGCAATGGTGCTTGCCAAGGGCTTTACACAGTGTGTGGCGATCCTCAACGGCGAGAGCTGCTCGGTTGTTGTAAACGGTGAGAGCTTGCAGCAAAATCAGATCTCTCAGATCAATGAGATCGTATATGAGCAGGCAGGCATTCTCCCGGCAAACATACGCATTATAACCAAATAAGCAGATCCTTCGGTCAGCGGCGCTCAAAACGGGCAGCCGCTGACCTTTTTTATGCCCACCGTGCGCGATTTCTTGACATTTTCGGCAAAATGTTATATAATAGTTTCATGCTTTATTCCTAAAAAACGAGGAGAAACACATGTATAAATTTTTAAAAATAATTGGCGTGCCGATGCTGCTTGCTTGCCTGCTCTTGCCCATGCTTGTTTCCTGCGGTGAGTGTAAGCACAAGGAGTCCGAATGGGAGGTGACGGTAGAGGCAACCTGCTCTGTGGCGGGTACGCGTGTGAAAAAATGCACGGAGTGCGATGCCGAGCTTGAGCGCGAACAGTATGAGATCAATCACTTGTATGAGGAAGGCAGCTGTATTTATTGCAAACGCGCGCAGTATGGCGCGGCATACTTGGAATACGGCGAGATCACGCTTGACGGAGAAGCCGGGTATGAGGTGATCGGCTACGGAAACAGCACCGCGCTTGCCGTTGAGATCCCTGCCCTGAGAAACGGAAAGCCTGTGCTTTCGGTGCGTGCGGGCGCCTTTGCGGGGAACAATAGCATCACGTCGGTCAGCTTTGGGTCAAATGTGAAGTGGATCGGTGAGAAGGCATTTTCTGGATGCAAGGCACTGGAAAGCGTTAGCTTTCACGAGAACAGTGAACTTGAGGTCATCGGCGGTGCCGCCTTCGAGGGGTGCGTGAGCCTCAAAGCGTTTGCCGTTCCGACGGGTGTCAGTGCCATATCCGCACAAATGCTAAAGGGGTGCACTGCACTTGAGGAGCTTACCTTACACAGCGGCATTAACGAAATCGGCGAGAATGCGCTTGAGGGGTGTGATTCCATTACTTACAGTGAGGAAAACGGTGCAAAATACCTTGGCGCGGCACAAGCACCGCATTTACTGCTTGTTGAGATCTTGGATAAAGAGATCGCTTCCTTTGCCGTACCTAACGACACCAAAATCATCGGCACGGGGGCGTTTCTCGGTTGCGCGTCGCTTGGGGCGATCACGCTCCCCGAGGGTGTTTTGTCACTTTCCTCTTATGCCTTTGCTGCTTGCACTTCGCTCGCGCAGGTTTCGTTGCCCTCTACCCTACAAAATATCGGTGCTTACGCCTTTGCCGAGTGCGCGGCGCTTACCCAAATTACAATTCCTTCCACCACTGCCCATATTGGCGAGAAGGCGTTTTACAAGTGCAGCACGCTTTCCGCGATAGAGCTGCCGAGTGGCATGAAAACCGTGGGGGCGTTTGCTTTTCTCAACACAGCACTGTCATATACGGACTGGAATGGCGGCAAGTATCTTGGCAACACCGAAAATCCCTATCTTGTGCTGCTGGATACCGCAAGCGGCATCACGGCGCTTACCGTTCATGAAAAAACGCGTGTGATCGCCAACGGTGCGCTTTCTGACAGCGACGGTGCAGCCCTCCTGTCGATCACACTCGGAACTGACGTTATTACGCTGGGTGCCGGTGCCTTTGTGGGGTGCGCTTCGCTTGAGGAGCTAGTTTTCACGACAAGCGAGGGCTGGAAGATCGGTGCCGCCTACGGGGAAAATCGGTATGGCGTGACTGTGCAGGACGGCTCATGGAACGCGGAAGCGATTACCAAAAGTGAGTTGAAAAATTATTACTGGTACCGTTGATATCGTAAAATACGGTGCTGATAAAACGGGGGGCTGATTCATTTAGCGCCGAACAAAAACACACGAAAAGAAAATAAAAGGGAAACCGCTTTTTCTGTTACAAAAATGGCAGGGAAAGCGGTTTTTAGGTGGAAATTCTTGCGAATTTCAATTTTTATGTGTGTTTTTTAGGCGACGCTCTCGGCATTCGACGTGTCACTTGCCTTGTTATAAAGGAGAAATACCCTGATTTTGCTTGCAAAATGCGGTTGTTTAAACCGCAAAGGGTGTTTCATGAGGCGCCGCATATCTTTGGATAAGCAATCACAATACGCGCCTCAAACACCATATCATGCCGAGATCACGCCTTCCGCATCCAAATGACTCAGCCCCCTTCCTTTTGGCGTCTTGAAAAAACGCGAAAACTGTGCAAAATCCATTGCAATGATATAAAAAGTATGTTATAATAAATTAACTGTTGTAAAGGGGGAGAGGGCATGCTGACAACGTTGCTTTCGGCAGGGCTTTGCGGCATCGACGGTTTTTTGGTGACCGTGGAATGTGATGCGCAGGAACGGCTCGGTGAATTTGAGATCGTTGGATTGCCGGATACCGCAGTCAAGGAAGCCAAGGACCGTGTGCGCACGGCAAGCTACAACAGCGGCTTTCGTTTCCCCTCGCTTTCCCTTACCGTAAATTTAGCCCCTGCCAATCGCAAGAAGGAGGGCTCGGGCTTCGATGTGGCGATTTTGGCAGGAATTTTGCGGTGCGCGGGTATCATAGACCGCCGCTGCGATCTTTCGCGGATCTGCCTTGTGGGTGAGCTTTCACTCTCGGGTAACATTCGCCCCGTGCGCGGTGCGCTTTCCATGTGCGTGGCGGCGCGCGATGCGGGTCTTACCCAAATTTTTGTGCCTGCCGAAAACGCAAGGGAGGCTGCCGCCGTGGCGGGCATGACGGTATATCCCCTCACCGATATGAAGGCACTGGTGGCACACCTTAACGGGCAGGAGCAGATCGTGCCTGCTGCGGCAGAGCCCACCGAGCTTAGCGATGCAAGCCTTGAGGCGGCACTTGATTTTGCCGACGTGCGCGGACAGACCATGGCAAAGCGCGCACTCGAAATTGCCGCCGCAGGCGGACATAACGTATTGCTGATAGGACCCCCCGGCACCGGCAAATCCATGCTTGCAAAGCGTTTGCCCACCATACTACCGCCCCTTAGCTTTGAGGAGGCGATCGAAACCACCAAGATCCATTCGGTGGCCGGGACCCTGCCCGAGGGCAGGTCACTGCTTGCCGCAAGACCCTTTCGGGCACCGCATCATACCATGTCGGCGGTAAGCTTGGTGGGCGGCGGCGCAAATCCAATGCCGGGCGAGGTGTCGCTTGCCCATAACGGCGTGCTCTTTCTGGATGAGCTGCCCGAGTTCCCCAAAACCGTAACCGATACACTGCGCCAGCCCCTTGAGGATCGGCGCGTGACCATTACCCGTGCGGCGGCGCGTGTCACGTTCCCGTGCTCGTTTATGCTGGTGGGTGCAATGAATCCCTGCCGCTGCGGTTATTTCGGGCACCCCACAAAGCCCTGTACCTGCTCCCCTGCCGACGTTAAGCGGTATATCTCGCGTATCAGCGGACCGTTGCTTGACCGTATTGATATTGAGGTTGAGCTTCCCTCACTTTCCTATGAGGAGCTGGCAACCAGGGAGGCGAGTGCCGAGAGCTCGAGGACCGTGCGCGAGCGCGTGATGCGCGCAAAGGCATTTGCGGCGGCGCGTATGAAGGGTGAAAAGAGCATATTTTGCAATGCACAGCTTGATGCCGCGGCAATTCGGAAATATTGCGTGACCGACAGGAGCGCAGAGGCACTGCTGCAGGGTGCGTATGATCGCATGGGCCTCTCTGCCCGTGGCTATGACCGCGTGATGCGCGTGGCGCGCACCGTTGCCGATCTTGAGGAAAGCGAAACGATCGGTGCCGCACACATCGCCGAGGCGATACAGCTCAGAAGCCTCGATAAAAAATACTGGAATTGATCGCTTTTGGGCGATACGGAAAGGAAGCACATTATGTCTAACACCGGTTACATTTCTCCTTTTTCTACCCGTTATGCATCCAAAGAGATGCAATATCTTTTCTCGGCGGAGAAAAGACCGCTGACCTTCCGCCGCCTGTGGATCGCTCTTGCCGAGGCAGAGCAAAAGGTGGGGCTGCCGATCACCGATGAGCAGATCGCCGAAATGAAGGCACACGAAAAGGATCTTGACCTTGAGCTTGCGGCTGCGTATGAGAGAAAGCTGCGCCATGACGTTATGGCATATATCCATGCGTGGGGCGATATCTGTCCTAAGGCGCGTCCGATCATTCATCTTGGCGCAACGTCCGCCTATGCACAGGATAACGCGGATATGGTCATTTATCGCGAGGCTCTGCTTTTGGTGCGTGGCAAAATGGTGCGAGTGATGAGAAATCTCGCGGATTTTGCCCTCAAATATAAGGATCTCCCAACGCTTGGCTATACCCATTTGCAGCCTGCGCAAATGGTAACGGTCGGTAAGCGCGCAACGCTTTGGCTTTACGATCTGTTGCTTGATTACCGCGATCTTGAATATACACTCTCGACGCTCGCTCTCCTTGGCTCCAAGGGTACCACGGGCACGCAGGCAAGCTTTATGGAGTTGCTTGACGGTGACAGTGAGAAGATCGATGAGATCGAAGCATATATTGCCGCACAAATGGGCTTTGACAAGGTCGTGCCCGTGAGTGGTCAGACCTACTCGCGTAAGTTTGACAGCCGTATTATGAATGTCCTTTCGGGCATTGCGCAGAGTGCTTATAAGTTCTCAAACGATATGCGCCTTTTGCAGTCCTTTAAGGAAATGGAGGAGCCCTTTGAGAAGAATCAGATCGGGTCCTCCGCAATGCCGTATAAGCGCAATCCCATGCGCTGTGAGCGTATCAGCGCGCTTTGCCGTACGGTCATTTCGAACGTCACCAACACGGCGATCACCCATTCCACGCAGTGGATGGAGCGCACGCTTGATGACAGTGCCAACCGCCGTATTGCCATGTCCGAGGGATTCCTTGCGATCGATGCGATCCTCAACGTCTACATCAACGTTACCGACGGGCTTGTGGTTTACCCCAAGGTGATCGCCTCTCGCGTGGCTGCCGAGCTGCCCTTTATGGCATCGGAAAATATTCTCATGGCTGCCGTAAAGCGCGGTGGCGACCGCCAGACGCTCCACGAGGTCATTCGCGAGCATGCCATGGCGGCAGGCCGCATGGTCAAGGAGGAGGGCAAGGCGAACGATCTTTTGGAGCGCATTGCCGCTGATCCTCGCTTCGGGCTTGACAGACGGGATATTGAAAAGCTACTGAATCCCGCCGATTACATCGGCAGGTGTCCCGAGCAGGTGGAAACCTTTATTGCAAATGAGGTGCGCCCCATTTTGGATGCTGTTGAGGCACTGGACGGCGCGGCACTGACAGTTTAAATTTTTAATTACAAAATGATAGGGGGTGTCATACGGTGAGCGTGCGTGAAGGAGGGAATGGTGGCTTTTGCGACCTGAGAGAAATGCTTTGTGCTACCCGAGAAAAACACGGCACGTGTGTGGCTTTTCATGAGAAAAAGCAGGGCTTTTATCAGCATGTTTCCTACGGACGCCTTTGCGAGGAAGCAGGGGCACTGGGCACGGCACTTTGCCGTATGCTGCCCGATTCACCGCGTGTGCTCCTTATCGGCAAAAACAGCTACCATTGGGCACTTTCCTGCCTTGCTTTGCTTTGCGGCGCAGGCGTGCCTGTGACGGCAGATGAAACGTCGGATGCCAAGGATGTCGCGCAGATCGCCGCAAGCGCACACGTGGATGCCGTGCTTTACGATGCGGCATTAGAGGACCGTGTAAAGGGGCTTTCCGGCGTGACCGCCATTTGCTTTGATGCTGTTCCACGACTCATTGAGGTTGGCAGAGCCGCCTTGCTTGCGGGCGAGAAGGATGCCTTTTTGCAGCCGATCGACCCTGAGGCTCCCGCTATGATCTTTTATACCGGCAGTGCTGCTTGCCAAGCCAAGGGCGTTGCTCTTTCACACAAGGGCATTATGGCTACGCTTTTGGGGATGTGCGATTCGGGTGTGGTGTGTGAGAAGGATATCTTCCTTTCGGTGCTGCCGCTATCCCATGTGTATGAGTGTGTGTTGGGGCTCTTGTATCCCATTGCGCGCGGTGCTTCGGTTGCCTTTTGTGAGGGCGTTGGCAGCATCATGCGAAATATGCGTGAGATCCACCCCACCTGCATGGTTGCCGTTCCCTATCTTGCCGAAAGCATCTATGATAAGCTTTGGGAGTTGATCGGTGAGAACGAAGCACAGGTGCGGCGTGCGATTGCCATATCCGACCCCGTTCGCCCCCTTTCTGCAAGACAAGCACTTAAGGAACGCTTGCTCGCGAATGCGCGCGCACCCTTTGGCGGAGCACTGCGTTATATGTTCATTGTGGGTGGGCTTTTGCCGGCGGCGCTCTCAAAGGGGCTTCGTCAGCTCGGCATTTTTGCGGCACAGAGCTACGGTATGGCGGAATGCGGCGGTCCTGCTACTATGACCTTGCCCGTGCGCTATCGTGACGGCACGGTGGGTATGCCGCTGTCCCATGCTGCGATCGAGATCTTGCATGAGCAAGCCGACGGTAGCGGAGAGATACGTATAAAAGGCAACGGCTTAATGCTGGGGTATGATAACGGTGATGCATCTTGCGTGAGCGCCTTGCAGGACGCCGGTTATGATACGGGCGACATGGGCAGAATTGACGGCGACGGATTTTTACATATCATCGGCAAAAAGGAAAACTCTATCACCCGTGCCGACGGTACGGTGATCTCGCCCGAGGAAATAGAGCAGCTACTCCTGCAAAGTCCGCTTGTAGGGGAGGCTGTCGTGGTGGGCGTGTGGGACGATGCGCGAGAGGATCGCGAGCCTGCCGCTATGATCCTGCCCGATGCCGCGAGTGCCATGGCACTCTTTGGCGATAACGATACAGGTGAGGCGTTGGAGAGCGCGGTTGGCGAGTGGATCTGTGAGATCAACAAGGGGCTGCCCGATGCCGCACAGATTTTGCTTTTTGCCCTGCGTGATACCGCATTTCAAAAGGATGCGGCAGGACGTGTGATGCGCGCCGCAGTAGCGGATGAGCTTGAAGCGGCAAGGCGCGCGGGAGAGCAGATTTTCAGTTAAGAGGAGTAAAGTATATGAGCAAAAAGGTTGTGATTTGCAGTGACAGCACCACCGATCTTAGTGCGGAGCTGATTGCAAAATATGACATTAAAACAGTACGTCTTACCGTCAATCTTGGCGGCAGGGGATATACAGACGGGCTGGATATCGATCCCGACATGATCTACCGTCATTACGAGGCATACGGCGAGCTTCCCAAAACCGCCGCACCCAATATTGCCGCTTTTTGCAGCTTTTTTGAGGAGCAGACGGCAAACGGATCTTCCGTGGTGCTGTTTACCATTAGCAGTGAGATGTCCTCTACCTACAATAATGCGCGTCTTGCGGCGGCAAACTATCCCGACGTTTACGTGGTGGATACGAGAAATCTATCCACGGGCGGTGGTCTTTTGGTGGTAGCGGCGGCGCAAATGGCAAGTGAGGGCATGGCGGCAGCCGAAATTGCAAAGGAGTGTGCCTCGCTTGTTGACTGTGTGGATGCCTCGTTTGTCATTGATAATCTTGAATTTTTACATAAGGGCGGCAGATGCTCTGCAGTTGCGGCACTCGCCGCAGGCGTTTTGCAATTAAAGCCCTGCATTACGGTGCGCGGCGGTAAAATGGGCGTGGCTAAGAAATATCGCGGCAAATTTGCGCGCGTGCTGCAAACGTATATTGCCGATCGCATCGGTGATGCCGCCAATATTGATCTCTCGCGCGTCTTTGTGACACACGCGGGATGTGAGGATGAGATCGTGGCAGGGTGCGTGGCACAGGTGAAAGCGGCAGCACCTTGGGCTGAGGTGCACGTAACACGTGCGGGCTGCACCGTTTCCTCGCACTGTGGCAGAAACACGCTTGGCGTGCTGTTTATGCGTAAGAAATAAATAAGGGGCTGAGTCATTAGACTCAGCCCCCTCGTCACAAAAGCCGGAGGTAGGCTTTTGTGACGCGCGGAATTTGCGTTTTTTGCCCCGTTGGGGGGCTTATTTCTTGCCATTGATAAGAAATAGGGGCGAAAAGGTAAGCGAAAGGGCAGTGATACCGAGGTTGAGTGCGATCGCAATGCCGACAAAGGGCAACAGCAGGTCAAGGGCAAAGCCAAGCACGATGAGCACGGCTGTTGGAGCAAGACCGAAATACACAAACAAGATCTGTATGAGCGATTTGATGATCTGCGTGAGATCCTCGCGCAGAGAAAGATCGATGAAAAGCCCCATGCTGTCGCAAAACGCACTTACCGAGGAGATCAGCAAAAGCCACAAAAGTGCCTCATGGGGAGGTGTGCGCAAAAACAGTGCCGCAAGCAAAAAGGCAGGCAAAACGTCCAAAAGTGCATTCAGTGCACCGCCAAGAAAGGAGAACAGTATCTTGCGGTGTGCGGTATCGGGGACCAAGTAAAAATGATCCTGTGCGATATCTGCGGAAATGGGGTTGCCGAGGGCGCGGAAAAAGCTGAAGCCTGCCAGCACAAGTGCCACGGCGGGAAAAAACGTGCTTTTTGCGACCAGTAAAAGGAAGGCGACCGTGCCGAGGGCGGCAAGAAGATAGGTAACGGAGGTTTTGGTCAGCACGTGACAAAACGCAAAACGAAAGCGGACGTGCAGCGTTTTGTAAAAATAAACGGTAGCACCCCGACCCTTTAAGGGGCGCTCACGGCGCACACGGTCGCCGCGCTCCTTTTTGCGTTGCTTTAAGCCCTTGGCGTTTTGCTGTGCCTCACGCAGGGAGGCGATCTCTTCCGAGCGCGCCATGGCTTCTTCATAAAAATCGGCCTTGACACGGCGAATGATCAGTACGAGTATCACAGCAAACACAACAAGCGCCAACAGTGCCGCTACCGTGCCGCCAACATTGTGCCAATAAACGCACACAAACAGTGCCTTGAGCCACCCCCATACAGGGATGAAGCGCGTGAGGGGCGCGTTAAAAAATCCCGAAAGAGCTGCAAAATAGTCGCCCTCAAAGCGCGTGGCGTATATAAAAAAGGCGGCGCAGATCACGGCGATCATTGCAAAAAGTGCGGGGCGCAAGTGCTTTTTCAGTGCTTCTTTGGTTGAACAGACGGTGTATAGGAGTACCGAGATCAGCTTGCTGTAGATAAGCAGTAAAAACCAAGCCACAAGAATGGCTAATACCATGCCGATCGAAAGACCGAGATTAAGCATCAGATTAGGGATCTGGAAAACCAGATAGATCGTGGCAACTGCCGAGGTTCCCGCTTGCATTAACAGGCGGAAAAGCAATACCCCCTGGGGCGATAACGGTGCTTGAAAGAGCAGATTGACGTCTGCCATTAAAAAGATCGAGCTACCGCTTTTGTCGGCCTGAAATGCCGAAAAGAAGAGCACGACCAGCACCAAAGCACCCGCGCCGAGCTCTAAAAGTGCGGCGATCTGCTCGGGTGTGGGCGCGTCTTCGGCGGGGAGCTCCTCGGGCAATGCTTCCTCATATGCCGCATCGTTTTCGGGTACTTCTTCCTCAAACAGGGAAGCAAGTGCTGCCGCACCGACACCGAAAATTACGCCCATCAGCAGGCAGATCAGCAAAAAGATCGCCACCCATGTGCGAAAAAGCTTACGCACCTGATTTTTTACGGCGTGCACCATGTAATACAGTGTCATGCGCATAGGTTATGCCTCCGCGCCTTCGGTGATGGCAAAAAAGAGCTCTTCAAGCGAGGCACCCTGCGCTTGTAATTCCTCGCGTGTAACGTTGGCGCGCAGCACACCCTTTTGCATGATAAGTGCGCGATCCCACAGCATATCCACGCTGTCGAGCATATGCGTGGAGACCAGCACCGTGCGCCCCTCGCGGCGCATTTCTTCGATGAGATCCTTCAATTCCTTAATGGCGTGTGGATCAAGGCCGATCATCGGCTCATCCATTAAAAGCAGCTGGGGCTTTGGCAAAAGCCCGAGGCACAGGTTCAGCTTTTGCTGCATGCCCTTTGAAAGCTCATCGCCAAATTTGTGCTTTTTGTCGGTCAACTCAAAGCGGTCAAGCAATTCGCTGCTGTAGGTACGGTAATCCTCCAGCTTATAGGCTCTGGCGATAAATTCAAAATGCTCTGATACCGTTAAATTGGGATAAAGCGAAGGCATTTCGGGTACGTATCCAAACAATCGCTTAGCTTCGGTGCTCTTGTTGTACAAGCCGTTTACGGTGATGTCGCCTTGGTAGCGCAAAAAGCCCGTAATCGATTTTAACAAGGTGCTCTTACCTGCTCCGTTTGGACCTAAAAGCACGGTTACGCCGCCGCGTGGCAGGTGAAAGCAAACGTCGTTGCAGGCAAGGTTTTTGGCATAGCTTTTGGTAACGTGAGATACGTTTAACATAATTCTTCTCCGTTTTAAATTAGGTTTTATTTCGCAGACCCTTGGGGTAGTGGTTCTTGAGCTTTCCGTTTACGCACTTGCCGCCGCCAAGAGGCGCTCCCTCAAAGAAAACACAAGCGTAGCCGTTTTTCTCGTTTTGCAGCTCGGGGCAGTCGATCTCCTCGCCACGCAAATACTGCGCGGTGCGCGGATCGCTATGGGATAGGTGTAGCTTGCGGCGAAACAGAGGTCCGTATGCCGAGTAGAGCTGGTGGTGCGGCTCAATGCGATTTTTTTGGAGCGTTCCAATGCAAACGCCTGCCGCGAAAACGCCGACAGGGGGCAGGGGAATATCGGGCACAAGAAAGATGCTGTCGCGCAGTCGGCAAAGCGTGCCTTTTGGTGTTTGGGTAAGCGTTTCGGCAAAAAGTGCCGTAACGGTATCGGTTTCTGGACGAGAAGGGGAAAGAGCATTGCTTTTTGGCAGGCTCTTTTTTTCGCTTGACGGCGTGCGTGCCATGAGGGCAAGAAATTGCCCTTCGCCGGGGGATAGATGCGGATAAAAGCGGCGGCAGGCGGTAAGATCTCGCCCACCGACACAGATGCCGTCGGCAGTGACCGCGACAACCGCAGGGGCGACGGGAATCAGCGAAAAATCGGGGTGCGTGTCGAGAAAATGCGCCACATTTTGCTCGTTTTCTTCAAGCGAAAAGGTGCAGGTCGAGTAAAGCAGCTTGCCGCCGGGGGCCACGCACCGCGCCGCATGGGAAAGGATCTCGCGTTGGCGCGCAGCGCAAAGCAAAACGTTTTCCTCGCTCCACTCCTCGCCTGCTACCTCGTATTTGCGGAGCATGCCCTCACCCGAGCAGGGCGCATCCACCAAAACAAAATCAAAGCATGCGCCAAAAAAGTCGGCAAGGGCGTTTGAGGCAAGATTTGTGACCACGGTGTTAGCGGCACCCATGCGCTCCACGTTGCCCTGTAAGATCCTGCACCGTGCAGGCACGTATTCGTTGGATACCAGTACGCCCTGTGTACCGATCGCAGCGGCAAGCTGTGTGGATTTTCCGCCGGGTGCCGCGCAAACGTCCAGCACGCGCATGCCGTGCGAGAGATCTGCCGCCGCAACTGTGCTGATCGCACCGGGATCCTGCATGTAAAGCATGCCCGCGTGGTGAGCAGGGAGCGCGCCTACCTTTTCATTGGTCGCATAAAAGGCATCGGGGGCAAAGTCAAGCGGTTTTGCTTCAAAGGGAAGCAGGGGCAAAAGACGCTCGGCGGTCGTTTTTATGGTGTTGACGCGAAAGGCGCGCACGGCAGGGGCTTCAAGGGCGGCGCAAAACGCGGCATATTCGGTATCGTCGAAAAGATCCCGCATGCGCGCGAGAAATTTTGTTGGGATCATGCGGAATATTTTCATCCTTTCTTGGGTAAAATAGGCTATAGCCGAAGGGAGCCGAACCCGACAGGTCTTTACAAACAAAAATTCACCCCGACGGCGGGAAAAGCTCTTGCCATATCCACATATGCCCGCGCGCTTTTCTCTTGCCGGAGCAAATTTTTGTTTTGCAAATACTGCTCCGCACCTCTCGGCAAATAATTTTTTAGCAGATTTTGTAGCGCAAAGACGCAACAAAGTGTTACTTTGTAAGTTTTGGCACGGCAAAAGACACAAAAAGTATTGCCGTGAGGCTGTTGTGTTCGATTCCCTTCGGCTATAGCCGAAGGGATCCGAACCAGACAGGT
>JAFVOQ010000068.1 GCA_017505785.1 Clostridia bacterium | reverse complement strand
CGTAGAAAGCGAGGCAGACCCAAAAAACGCGGTGGTCGAGTAAGTGACGAAGAGTTATTTACTCGGCTTCTTTATTACGGCATAGCCCACCTTCATCTCACTGTTGATGAGGTGGGTCTTATGCCATTCGGTCTGCTTCTTGACCTTTGGGAATGCCATAAACAGTTCTCGGGCATCTCAAAACCCAAACGTGAGCATTTCATCGATGACATTATTCCCGATGGAGTGTAATGCCAAATAAATGCTAAACGAAGGAGGTGGTGCAAGTGGCAGATAAATTCGGGCTAAAAATCGGTCTTGAAGGCGAAAAAGAATTCAAGCAGTCCTTGGCGGACATCAATTCCGCATTTAAGGTTCTTGGTTCGGAGATGAAACTGGTCGAGTCGCAGTTCGACAAGAATGATACTTCTGTCGAAGCACTCACCGCCAGAAATGAAGTTCTCGGCAAGCAGATCGAAGCCCAAAAAGAAAAAATCGAGGTTCTCCGTGCTGCTCTTAAAAATGCAGCGGAGTCCTTCGGTGAAAATGACAAGCGTACACAGGCTTGGCAAATTCAATTAAATAACGCAGAAGCATCTCTCAATAAGATGGAGCGCGAACTGCAACAAAATACCGATGCCCTTGAAGGCGCTGGCGAAGGTATGGATGACGCAGGCAAAGAAGCCGACGATATGGGCGACGAGGTGGAGGACGCAGGAAAGCAAGCAAACGATGCCGAGGGCAAGTTTGAAGCACTCGGTACTGTTTGTAAAGCTACTGCCGCTACAATTACCGCTGCCTTTGCAGCCGTATCTGCCGCCGCCATTGCCGCAGGAAAAGCCCTTGTGGATATGGCAACTGAAGGTGCTGCCTATGCCGATGATGTCCTTACGACTGCTACCCAAACAGGCATCGCAACCGACAAGCTCCAAGAGTATATGTATGCCGCCGAGCTTGTCGACGTATCCACCGAAACACTCACAAAATCGATGGCAAAGAACATCAAGTCGATGGCTACCGTCACTGATGTTGTGGGTGAAGCCACGGTGGATATGGAAAAACTCGCAAAAGCAGAGGCGAAGGCGCAAACGGCACAGCTTAACCTTGAAAAGGCACAAATCGCCTACGATGAAGCCGTAAAGGCTAGTGGCGCAGCTGTGTCCAAGGCCTATGCCTCTGTGGAAGATGCGATGTATGGCGTGGAAACCGCACAGATTTCTTACAACGCAGCCGTTGAAAAGAATGGTGCTGATTCCGAACAAGCGCAGAAAGCCGCAGTGGCACTGCAAAAGGCGCAAAGCAAACTGACAAACGCACAAGATGCCTACAATACGGCTCTTGCAGAAAGCGGTGACGCATCCGCCAACGTAAAGAAGGCGGCTATTGCCCTTGAACAAGCACAGATAAACCTTGCATCGGCGCAATCCGATGTTACGGCGGCATCGCAACCCGTAGCGCCTTCGATGAACGAGATGACCGAGGCTTACAACAAACTCGGAGTTGCCGTTTATGATGCCGAAGGCAATATGCGTGATAGCGATACTGTTTATTGGGAAATCATAGATGCCCTTGGTAAGATGGAAAACGAGACCGAGCGTGATGCTATCGCAATGACCATCCTTGGCAAGTCCGCGCAAGAACTTAATCCGCTTATCGAAGCGGGAGCAGAAAAAATGGCGGAGCTAGGCAAAGAGGCGCAAGAGGCAGGATACGTTCTCAGTGATGACGCCCTCAACGCCTATGGCGCACTTGATGACCAATTACAGTACCTTTCCGTAGGCGCAACCGCTGCTAAAAATGCGCTTGGAACTATACTTTTACCCGTTCTTACAGACCTTGCAACCGATGGCGTCAGCCTTCTTGGCGAATTCACCAAT
>JAFVOQ010000067.1 GCA_017505785.1 Clostridia bacterium | reverse complement strand
TCGCTGATTAAATCAATTCCGAGCTTGATTGCTCTTTACTTTTACTTTTTTAAGAGTATTTTCTCTTTCAGAATTGTCGAGATATTTCGCACTTGCTGTGCTTCATACTATCTCTCGTTGTTCAATTTTCAAAGACCATTTCGCCTCCGCTTTTTCGCGGCGACCTGCATATTATAACACAATGGGATAGGCTTGTCAACCCCTTTTTTTAATTTTTTTAAAAAAATTTTTGACCTTTACATACGTCGATTTTTTTGGCTATATCTATCATAAAACAAAGAGCAAAAAAGATCGGTTCTTTCTGCTGTTTCCTTTGTTTTACAAGCCCAACAGCGCGGCAAGTCCCGTGTAGTCAAGCACACACCCAAAGACCACGCCAACGAGCAGCAGCACAGCAGCAAAAACAAGATTTTGGCGCAGATGCTTATTGGTACGGAAGAGCACCAAAAGCCCCACGCCCGCGCCCGTAAGAAGCCCCGCGAGCATTGCGCCCGCCGAGAGCACGCCGCGCGCATAAAGTGTTGCAACGGCAACCGACGCCGCGCAGTTCGGGATGAGCCCCACCAGTGCCGCCGCAAGCTGCCCCAACACAGGCACGCCGCCAAGCACAGCGGCAAGCTGTTCTGCACTCACAAAATGCAGTACCGCACCAAGCGCTATATTTATAATTAAAATGAAGGAAAAAATGTGCAAAGTGTGGTGGAGTGCCGAGCGCAGAATACCGCGCTCACAATGGCAGCCCTCCTCATGGCACAGATCACTCACATGCAGCTCTCCCTGTCTTTTGCAAAACACAAGATCCGCCAAAAAGCCCACGGCAAGCGCGATCACCAGCTTAACGGCAAGGACGATCAGCACCGTGCGCGGCGCGAGCCCCTCACCAAGGAAGACCGCGATCATCTCATCAGAGGTGGCAAGAAACACGGCAAGAAGCGTTCCAACCGTGACCACGCGCCCCGAGAAAAGGCCCGCCGCAACAGCGGAAAATCCGCATTGAGGCAGCAGCCCCAAGACACCGCCAATGGCAGGACCTGCATGCCCTGCACGGGCAATCGCCTGCTCCACGCGCTCCCCCGCCCTGTGCTCAAGCCACTCCATTAAAAGATAGGTAAAAAATAAAAAGGGCAAGATTTTGAGTGCATCGATCGCGGCGTGCAAAAGAATATGCCACGCCTCCTGTAAAAATTCAAGCATTCTCTTTCCCCCCTCCAACACACGCAAAGCAGGTGCCGTACAGCACCGAGCGTCCGCTATCCACCAAAAAGCCGTGCGTTTTCATCAAACGTGCAGAGATCTCCGCACTGCAATCACACTTCAGATGCGACACCCTACCGCAAGAAAGGCACTGCAAATGCAGATGACCGCCGCAATCGGCGTGCTCACCCACAAATTGATACACGCTCCCTCTACCCTTGGCTTGATACTTGCGAACCGCACCGTCCGCCGCCAATTCACCAAGCATGCGATACACCGAGCTGCGCCCGGGGGTATGATCGGTTTTGCGCAGAGCCCCGTAAATTTCATCTGCCGTTTGCGGTGTTTCGGTCGCCTCAGCCTTTAAGTAAGCAAGGAGCGCCACGCGCCCCGCCGTTTGATACTGCTTTTTTCCGTTTTCCATATTCGCTCCAATTTGAGAACAGTTCTCATATTGTAGCATATTGCGGCGCGCTTGTCAAGAGTAGCGCGGTATTTACAATAATTTCTTGACAAATCGCCCTGCAAAATGCTACAATAAATATAACACCATGCAAGGAGGCTTATCATGTCCCGCCCTCTTTTTATCGTATTTGAAGGCATTGACGGCAGCGGCAAAAGCACGCAGCTGAAATTGCTTTGCGAGCGTCTTGCCGCAAACGGCAGAAAGCCCCACCCCACCGCAGAGCCGACCGACAGCACTACGGGAAAAATGCTGCGCGCCGCCCTCTCGGGCAGTGATCCGCGCACCGCGGCGGAAATGGCAGCACTCTTTACGCTTGACCGTATTCACCACAACAAATGCGAAAACGGCATTGAAAAAAGCCTTGACGCAGGCTTTGACGTCATCAGCGACCGCTATTACTACTCCTCCCTTGCCTATCAAGGGAGCCTTACCGATTACGAATGGGTGCGCCGCATGAACTGCGATTGCCCCGAGATCAAACGGCCCGATCTTTGCATCTTCCTTGATATGTCGCCCAAGGCAGCTCTGGCACGCATTGGCAGCCGCGGCGAGGCAACCGAGATCTACGAGGAGGAGGAAACGCTCACACTCTTCCGTGCAACCTTTATGCGCGTGTTCCACTCGTTAACCGACAACATTGCGATCATTGACGCTGAAGGCACCCCCGAGGAAGTAAGCGATCGCGTATGGGATGCCGTCAAAACGCTGCTGTGAGCTTGACACGTTTAATAATTACAGCGAAAGGATATCTATCATGAAAATTCCGGTTAAAATCTTACTTTCCCGCGGTGCTGTGGTTCCGACCTACGCAACCGACGGCTCTGCCGCCGTTGACCTGCGCGCCGCGCTTCCCGAAAACGAGCCCGTAACCATTGCACCCGGTTGCCGCGCGCTGATCCCCACGGGCATTGCCATTGCACCCGAAAGCCGCGAGGTAGTGGCAATTCTTGCCGCGCGCAGCGGTCTTGCCATTAAGAAGGGCATCCGCCTTTCCAACGGCATTGGCGTGATCGATGCAGATTATCGCGGCGAGATCTGCGTGGGTCTGCACAATACAGGCACCGAGCCCTTTGAGGTAAACCGCGGCGACCGTATTGCGCAAATGATGTTTATGCCCGTAATGAGTGCCGATTTTATCGTAAGTGAAACGCTGGATGAAACCGCACGCGGTGCCGGTGGATTTGGCTCAACGGGTGTAAAATAATGCGCATTGTTCTTGCCTCAAAATCCCCCCGTCGGCGCGAGATCCTTTCGATGCTCGGCATTGAATTTGATATTGTCACCGCCGACACCGACGAAGCTTCTTCTATCACCGACCCGACAAGGCTTGTTGAGGAGCTTGCGCTCCGCAAGGGACGGGCAGTGCGCGAGCTGCTGCAAAAAAAGGGCGCGTGGGATGACAACACCCTCATTATTGCCTCAGACACCGTGGTGGCAACCGGTGAGGATATTCTCGGCAAGCCCGAGGGGTGCGCGGATGCCGCGCGGATGCTCCGCCGGCTATCGGGCAGCGCGCACCACGTGATCAGCGGCATTGCCCTGCTGCTGGGCGAGCGCGAGATCACCGACCATGACAAAACCGCCGTGCATTTTGCCGACATGACCGAGGAGGAGATCCTTTGGTACGCAAAAAGCGGTGAGCCGCTTGACAAAGCAGGTGCTTACGCCGTGCAGGGGCTTGCCTCACTCTTTATCAAGGGGCTCTCGGGCGATTACTTTAACGTCGTAGGGCTCCCTGTTTACCGTTTAAATGTTTTGGTAAAGCAATTTGTGGGTAAATCTCTCACAGAGCTATCATAATGAAGGGTCTGTTCATTTAGCGCCGAACAAAAACACACGAAAAGAAAATAAAAGGAAAACCGCTTTTTCTGTCACAAAAATGGCAGGGAAAGCGGTTTTTAGGTAGAAATTCTTACGAATTTCAATTTTTATGTGTGTTTTTTAGGCGATGCTCTCGGCATTCGACGTGTCACTTGCCTTGTTATAAAGGAGAAATACCCTGATTTTGCTTGCAAAATGCGGTTGTTTAAACCGCAAAGGGTATTTCATGAGGCGCCGCATATCTTTGGATAAGCAATCACAATACGCGC
>JAFVOQ010000066.1 GCA_017505785.1 Clostridia bacterium | reverse complement strand
AGTAACAGTTGCGCGGCTGGCAGGCCAATCTTTAGCGCACTTGTGCGCCGCCAGGTAATATCGGCAAAATCGCATAGCGATTCTTGCCACAAAGAATGCAATTGCATTCTTTGGATTAGGGCTATGCCCGAAACTGAAATATCCCCCGCTATGCGGGGGATTATTATTCTATGAGAATGATCATAGCGTAAAATCTGTTGCCCAACGGAGAGCCAGGTTTAACCACTGTGCGGTATGCGGCTCAATGAATGCGGGCTTGCCGTTGGCGGTCAATTCATTGCAAAGTGAAAGCCCGTGGCGTCCTTGCGGAAACACGTGTAGCTCAAACGGTACGCCTGCATCTGTCATTTTTTCCGCAAGCAAAAGGCTGTTTTGCACCGGCACTGTCTGATCCGCAAAGGTATGCCAGATAAAAGCGGGCGATGTGTCGGCACTCACGTGCTTTTCGAGCGAGAAGGCACTGAGCTCTTCCTCAGTGGGATTCTCCTTGCCGCAAAGCTCGTAAAAGCTATCGCGGTGTGCTATTTTACCTGCTGAAATAACGGGGTAACCAAGGATCATGCCCGTGGGGCGCACAATATCGCGCGGCGCGCCTGCGGCAATTTCATCAAGCACGGGGGAGTTCCACAAAATGCCCGCAGATGCAGCAAGGTGACCACCGGCCGAGAAACCGCACACAAAAATGTAATCGGGATCAACGCTGTATTTTTGCGCGTTTTCACGCACGTGGCGAATGGCGAGTGCTAACTGCTTTAACGGGCGGTAGTTTGCGGCATTTTTCCCCACGCCATAGTGCAAAATAAAGGTTGCAAAGCCTGCTGCCAAAAACTGTGCCGCAATCGGCTCCGCTTCTCGCGGTGAAAGGTGATTGTATCCACCACCCGGGCATACGATCACGGCGCGGTGCGCGCGGGGGGATCTTTCCATCGTATGAGAAAAGCATATGGGGGTAAGGGTTGCTTCCGCAAACTTCCCCAGCTGAACTGTTTCATAAATCATGGCTGGCACTCCTTTGGCTTAGATACGAGATGATTTTAACATTTCCACTCTTTTTTGTCAAGAAAATTTATATAGGTATTGACAATTGAGTTTTGCGGCACTATAATAAAGGCATCTGAAGAGTAAGAGCTGTAGCGTTAAGTACCGATGGGACGGGGAGTTGCCGATCGGGCGAAGGGTTTCCGCGGCTACGGTTCTGCATCCCGCTTCGTTTGAATAAGAGTGATTTTTTCTCTCCTTTTTCGAATGAAATTCGGGAAGGGAGGTTTTTTTATGAAAGAACAGAACAAAAACGGACATGACGAGGAGCTTGATGAGGCAACGCCGAAAGGAACGGGCTTTTCATCATCCGAGGGGCACTCGCGCGCTCATGCACGTGTGGGTGGATTTGGGAGCCTAAGGCGGCTTTGCTTTGCCGCAATACTTGCCGCAATGAGCCTTGTGCTCGGTAAATTTCTGCAAATTCCGCACCCGTTTCAAGAATTTATACGCATCAGCTTTGAAAATCTGCCTGTGCTGTTGGCAGGCCTTTCCATGGGGCCGGTTGTGGGTGCTCTTGTGGGTGCTGTGGCTGATCTTTTAGGCTGCGTGCTGTATGGCTACTCGATCAATCCGATCGTTACGCTCGGTGCGGCATCTGTTGGACTGGTCAGCGGTTTTTTGGCACGGTACGTGGTAAAAAAATCGCTTTTGGCAAAGGTAACGGTATCGGTTTCTCTTGCACATCTTGTTGGGTCTGTTTTTATCAAATCCGCAGGGCTTGCCGCGTGGTATCTTGCCAAATATGAGCTTGGATATCTTGAATTTCTCGGTTGGAGATGTTTAAACTATCTTATTGTTGGCACGGCAGAGTGTGTGCTGCTTTACTTGTTGCTGCACAATCGCGCCTTTGCCAAACAAATAAAGGAAATGTGTAAATATGACGTATAGAGAAGCTGTTGATTATATTCATTCTGTCGTGTGGAAGGGAAGCAGACCCGGGCTTTCACGCATCACGGAATTGCTCTCGTTGCTGGGTAACCCCCAAGACGAGCTTCGTTTTATCCATATTGCAGGCACAAACGGCAAGGGGTCTACTTCTGCCATGACCGAGTCGATCCTGCGTGCCGCCGGCTACCGAACGGGTCTTTTTGTATCTCCTTACATCAAATCCTTTAACGAGCGCATATGCTTTTGCGGCATGCCGATCGAAGATGATGCGCTTGCCGCCGTAACCGCCACGGTAAAGCCTTTTGCCGATCGTATGGCAGATGCACCTACTGAATTTGAACTGATTACTGCCATTGGATTGCTCTATTTCAAGCAAATGCAGTGTGATGTTGTGGTGCTGGAAACCGGAATGGGCGGAAGACTTGATTCTACCAATGTGATAAAGGACCCACTTGCTACCGTTATCACGGGAATTGCCCTGGATCACACAGAGTTTTTGGGGGATACCGTGGAAAAGATCGCCGCCGAGAAGGCAGGCATCATTAAACCCCACGCGCCCGTGGTGTTTGGCGGCAGAGATAAAGCCGCACGCGCGGTGATCGAGGCTGCCGCAAAAAAAGCAGATGCCCCCTTCGTCGCGGCAGAGGATACCCCTATGACGGTACAAAAAACCGATCTTTCCGGTACAACACTTGATTGGGGCACATACAAAGATCTGCATCTCCCGTTGCTCGGCACCTATCAGCCGCAAAATCTTGCCACCGTTTTGGCACTTTTCAGCGTTTTGCCAACACGCGGTATTTCTGTGGATGAGCCAACGCTGCGGCAGGGGCTTCTACAGGTGAGGTGGCGCGGTCGCTTTGAAAAGGTGTCACACACCCCACTCATTATCTGTGACGGCGCGCACAATCCCGAGGGAATCGAGGCAGCAGCCGCCGGTATTCGCACGTATTTCCCAGGTCAAAAGGTGCTGATGCTTACTGCTGTTATGGCAGACAAGGATTATCGCGGTATGGTAGAGGTTCTCGCGCCGCTTGCAGCGCAGGTCTTCACACTAACGCCAAATAATCCGCGCGCTCTGCCTGCTGCTGATTTTGCCGCCGTATGGCAGACATACGGTGTGCCTGCCGAGAGCTTTGACAACGTGGATGCGGCTGTTGCCGCCGCCGTTGCCGTCACGGGTGTAAGCGGAAAGCCGCTGTTTTCACTCGGGTCGCTATATATGTATGCCGAGGTGACCGAGGCACTTGAAATGCTTGGCATCCTCAAATAATACTTTCGTTTCCCATGGTGAGTTCGTAACCATCCTCACCCTAATCAAAACTAAGGAGAATAAAAAATGAAACAACACGCAAACCGTCAAATTACCGATTTGACCCGTGCGGGCGTGATCGCCGGGCTGTACGTGGCTTTAACCTGGATCTCGGCCTTGCTTGGACTTTCGGGAATGGGAGCGATACAGCTTCGCTTGTCCGAGGCACTTTGCATACTGCCCTATTTTACCGCTGCCGCGGTGCCGGGTGTTACAGTGGGGTGCCTGCTTGCCAACCTTTTTACGGGTGCGGCACTGCCTGATATTATCTTCGGCACGCTTGCCACATGTATCGGTGCGATTGGCACACGGTGCCTCAGGCGCAATCGTTATCTTGCGCCGCTGCCCCCCATTGTAGCAAACACGGTGATCATTCCGTTTGTTATCCGTTATGCCTACACCGACGTTGCCGAAAGCCTATCCTTTCTGTTTGTTACAGTGGGTATCGGAGAGCTTTTGTCGGTAGGTGTGTTTGGCATGCTGCTGCTTTTCGCCTTGGAAAAGCATAAGCACCGTATTTTTTAATAATCACAAAAGGACTGCGTTAAATAGCGCAGTTCTTTTTGTATTTTGCGGTTAACGACAAATTTGGTATTGCCTGTTATAATAAGCGCAGCAAGGTCGCTTTTGCCAATTGGCAAACCGGGGGGCGGCATTGCAAAACATAACAGGAGGAATTTTATGGCACAATGTATGTGTAAAATGATGCTCGACGTAGCGGAGCGCGATGCTGTGCAGACCGTTGTAGCAAGACAGGGAGATAGTGCTACGCGTTTTTTGCAGATAAGCTTGTTTTCCTGCGGAGAGCCGATGACTGTTGAGGAAAGCGTTACTGTGGTGCTGAATGCCAAAAACGCAGCGGGAGAGCTGCGCGCGTTTGAGGGTGAGGTCTGCGCTGACGGTACGCTGATACTGCCGTTGAGTGCGTGGATGCTGCGCAGCGTTGGTGTTGTGCAATGTGACGTGTCTTTGTTTACCGTCAGTGGCGGTAAGCTGACAACGCCTCCCTTTGAGGTAGAGGTGGTGGCATCGATCGCAGACGATAAGGCGTTGCCGGGCGACAGCGATGACGGGGCAAGTCTGACTGCACGTCTGCTCGCAGAGGAAAAGGTTTATACGCTTGATCCTGTACTGCGTGAGGGTGGATACAGCCTACAGCCGCTTTGCAACCGCAAATACGCGCTGGATCTTTCCCGTGATGAATATGCTTCGGGTAACGGCTGGAAATCGATCTCCCTATCATTGCCTGTGCCCGAGGATACCGATAGCGATAATTGGATCCTGATTTACTGCCATGCACCCTTGCGTGTTTTGGGTGCGGTTTCCATTGATTGGGGCGAGGCGTCGTCGCTTCTCTTTGCGGACGGCAAGATCCCCGAGATCACCGTGGGAGATTTTGACGTAATCTGTACGTACTCAAGAGCTGCGGGGAAATGGCAGATCGGCACTGTGCAATATGAAAGCGTGGGTGAGGCGGTATGACCGAGCACGTAAAGCAAAAGCATCTTCTCACCATTGATCGCAGAAAGCATGCCTGGTCTGTTTCCTTTGATCTTGACGGTATCTCACCCGATGGAACCAGAGAGGATCTTGCACGCAATATGGTGGCAAATGTTGCTGTTGGCAATCACGCGGTGCGCAATGATTTTGATCGAATCTCTATCTTCAACCGCCCCATATTTAACGCTACCTGGGATAGTGCCGCACAGCACTGGGTGGACTTTGTGGCACAGGGGGAGCCGGGATTTACCTTTTCCCCCACCGAAGAAAACCGTGAGGTGCTGTACCGCTGCAAGCCCTTTTGGTATAAGATCGAATTTGAAGACTCCTACGGCCCCACCTTTGTATCTGTTACCGACACTCCCTTAGAGGGATATAAGCTTGCACCCATGTTTCAGGACGGCGAAACCTATGAGTACCGCCCCTGCTTTGAGCTGGGGATCGGCAGTGACGGAAAGCCGCATTCCCGTGCGGGGCTCACTGCTTTTGAAACCAAGCCCCAGCCACTTATGGAGAAGGTGTTTTCCTATGACAGCAACGCGCGTACCGAAACAATGGCAGATTGGTTCTCCGATTATTTGCTTTTGCTCGTAGAGTTTGCAACCAGAAATTTGCAAGGGATCCTTCCGGGTAATGCGTGCGGTGAATTGCCCATAAACATAAATAGTACGGAAGACTACTGCTCGTTTGGATTTTATACCTTTCAGACACAAAAATTTACGGAGGGCGAAACGTATCGACTTTCGTATATGAAAAACGGTTTAAAGGAATATAGGGATGTTGAGTTGCTTTGGATCAGTGAAGAGGAGAATGATGAATTTGGGAATTGGCTTGAATTCGATGTTGAAGATATCGATACTCTTATTGACAAGGCAAGCCTTTTTAATGTTTATAGATTGCCCGTTGAAACGGGGCTGGCGTTGCCCTATATAACCAAAGCAAGCTCCGGTGTGGCAAGTAAAGAGGCAACTTCTCCGTGTGTTTGGCGTGGGAAGGAGAATCCATGGGGCAACATTTCTTCTTTTATATGCGATATGCTGTTTGATATGGAAGGCAAATCGGGTGTGTTTTATCCGTATATGCTTGGGGATATCAAATCCTTTGACGGCACATTAAATAATGCTTATACAAGGATTTATTACAAGACCAAGAGCTATATGGCACAGAACCAAGCGAATATTGTTGCCTTTACCACGGCAGGTGAGGATCATATTCTGATTCCTGCCGATTTTGACTACGACAAAAAGCAGCATTATTTTGCCACAAGATGTACGATACTACCCAATAATGCTGACGACGGTCTTCGATTTTTACGCGTGGGTGGAGATTACACGGTGACAACCGGAATCAATCATGCTACCTATGAGATGTACGATGATTCGAACTATCGACCGAATTTTGGGGGAAGACTGATCTTACAGGAGGGAAGCTAATGGATCGATATATTATAAAAAACAATGCGCCCGTAGCGCCTCCCCGTTGCGGTGTAACGGCAAGTGGCAGAGTTGTTTCCAATTTTGCAAGACGCATTAAGAACGATGCGGATTTTGCGGCTGAAAACGGCTACTATCCGCTTGCCAAGCAAGACGATGCATCACCTGAGCTGCTTGAGGAGCATGAAGCCCCTGCTGAGGGGAAATATACTCTCATTGACGGTGAATGGGTGTATGTAACGTAAAAACAACAAAAAGGGCGCTATGGTATTCCATAGCGCCTGATAGGACAGGGATCAAAATTCGTTTTTAATACTGCGTTCAAAAAGCGTGAAAAGCGCGTCCTTTACGGGCCGTTGGTTGTAGAGCGCATCTTCAACCGTACGGCAGATCGGCAGATCCACGTTCCATTTTTTTGCTAAGAAACCCAACGCACGCACGGTATAGTATCCTTCTGCGAGATCTGTGAATGGCTCTCCCTTGGCAAACGCCTCGCCAAAGCGGCGGTTGTGGCTGAAGGGGGAAAATACGGTTGCCTCATAGTCGCCAAGGTGACAAAGCCCATAAGCAGAGAGCTCGTTGCCCCCAAGCGCTTTGATCAGACGTGCGATCTCTCGCGTGCCGCGTGACATCAAAGCACCCTTTAAGGGGGAGAGGTGCATGCCGTCAAGCAGGCCTGCGGCAATGCCAACTACGTTTTTTGCCGCCGCACCGATCTCGTTTCCTATGAGATCTTGACCGTAATAAAATCGGATCAGCTTGCTTGAAAATGCGTCAACCAGGAGGTGCTTTGTCGCATCATCGGCACTGTCAATTACCATACAGTTCGGAATGCCCGCACAAAAATCCTGCACGTGGCCGGGGCCAAGCCAAACTGCGGTTTTTACAGCTTCGCCCAGCTCCTCACCTACAATGGTCGTAAGGCGTTTGCCGCTTGCTATTTCAAGCCCCTTCATGCAGAGCACAGCAGTGCCGCGATCAAATCCCACCTCGCGCAGCTCGCGGCATAACGCACGCAACCCCTGAGAGCCAATGGAGATGACGAGCACATCAATATCGGTTATCGTTTCTTTTAAATTGCAGCAAAGCCTTACGCTGTCCGGCAGACGCATCAGGTCATTGGCACGTGTGGCGAGAAAAGATTGCATGTGTGGGGAGCTTTCTCTGCCGTAAAGTGTAACGGCAAAGCCGAGGTCAGCTAAATATTTGGCGATGAAGCTGCCCCATCTGCCGCAACCGATCACCCCAATATTTCGAATAGTCAATTTATGTGGTTCCTTTCGTGATAGTTAGTAAAGATATAATCTCAACGTGTTTTTTAAACGCTGAAATCAATTTTATTATAGCACGCTGCGGCGTGAGTGTCAAGATGCGGTAGCGTCTTAAGAGGACGGGGAAAGGCTGATGAGGGAACCCTTTTTAACAAATTAAATTATTTTCAAAAAAGGGGTTGACAAGCAGGATAAAACATGCTATAATCTATCTCGTTCCGAATTCGCTGGTGTGGCTCAATGGCAGAGCAGCTGATTTGTAATCAGCAGGTTGTTGGTTCGACTCCGATCACCAGCTCCAGTGATGTTCGGCGGCGGCAACCGCCGCCGATATCAAACAATT
>JAFVOQ010000065.1 GCA_017505785.1 Clostridia bacterium | reverse complement strand
CCGCGTTAGCGGTGGATGAGGTGTTACTAAACGCAAAACTAACTCCTCATCCGTCAGCCTTACGGCTGCCACCTTCTCCCACAGGAGAAGGCTGACTTTTGCCCGGCAGTACACCCAAAAGGTGTAACACACTATACCTTGCCTGCAAGACGTGTAAAAAAGGACAGAGAAATTTCACATTCTCTGTCCTTTTTGCCGTAGGGGCGAACTGCGTTCGCCCGCGGGCGTTCACATAACGCCCCTACGAGGATGATTTTCTATCGGTAGGTAAAACCTGCTTTATGGAAGGCACCCCTTCGGGGTGCTTTTTTCGTTTTCTGGGGGTGCCACCCTTTGCGAGCTGGCTCGGCGTTCTCTCATCTGCGGATCGGTGCTTTTTCACGCAATGCTTGAATCCTACAGCTGAACAGGATAAACATCTGATAGGAATTGCTTTAATACATCTATTTCGCTTTGGAGCTTTTTCCCTATATCGGTTTGTTTCACAAGGACTCGCTTATCGTATTTTCTTAGTTGCCTTACTTCACTTCTAAGGTCAGAAGCATTTTTAATTACATCTTCGCTGGAGGTGAAGGGCTGGTGGCAGATCAAAAACAGACCCTGCGAATTGTTTACCAACGTATAACCTGCGATACCCGTTTTTTCATGATATGCCTTAGAAAGTCCCCCATCTATTGTAATATGTCTGCAGTTTCCGCTTTCCGGGCTTTCTCCGCTTTTGACCTTTACAGGCATATGTCCGTTAACAATAACCGAATTGTCACCTTTTGCGCCAAATTCGGACAAAACCTTTAAACAAAAATCCTCGTTGTTTACAAGGTTGTAGTATTCGTCCTTTTCTTCCTTTTCGGTGTATCCCAAAAAATATTTGGTGTATACGCACATTTTATCACGTCCGTACAGCGGAGATTTTTTTCCGCACCATAAATACCACATATAATCAACGGAATACTTATCCCCTTTTGCGGCGTTGCGAACAAGCGCATCAAGCGTGTCATAGAGCCTCTTTCCGGAGTATGTGTTCTCGCCGACACGTATCTTGGAAAAGCTTCCGTCAGCTTCTGTCGGAACACAGCCATGCATAATAAGGTTACCGTTAAACACCTTGTACATGCTGCCGTATTTGAGCAGGATACGCATATGTTCACCAAGTCGCTTGCTGTGTCTGAACTCGTACGCGAGAACCTCAATGAGCTTTTCTTCTCTTTCGGTCAGTGTATCAGACGGATACAGGATTCGGTCGTTCATCTTAAACTCGGGGTGGTTGTAAATAAGCTTGTTTTCCAGCTTGAGCTGTATCACCGTTATCGCTTTTGTCATACGTGCAAGCATTTCGTCTTTCTCAAAATCACTTTCAGAACCGTATATATCGGAAATACGAAATGCTTCACACGGATCATTGGCATATTCCTCGGCCGCAAAAATGGTAAGTGGCCGCAAATTGATACCGTAATTCTCGATAGCTTGCAGATTTCTGTAAACGCAATTGATCCTTATGACATTACAAAGACACGCAGCGTTCCCGAAATATGCGCCCATCCAAAGCACATCGTGGTTCCCCCACTGTATATCAAAGGAATGGAAGCGCGAGAGCTCATCCATAATGATATCACAACCGTTACCACGGTCATAGATATCTCCCACAATATGAAGATGATCCACAGCAAGGTGGCATATGAGATTTGAAGCCTCAATTATAAAATTTTTTGCATTTCCAAGCTCAATGATACTTGACACGATCTGCGCGTAGTAGTTGGATTTATCTATACTGTGTTCGGGCATGTTTATGAGCTCGTCCATAATATAGCGGTAATCTTCGGGCATTGCTTTTCTTACCTTAGATCGTGTATATTTTGCAGAAACGAGCTTTGCCACCTCAATCAAATCGCAAATGGTTTGTGCGTACCAAGAGGAGGTATACGTGCTGTCATCATTTTTCAAAACCTGCTCGGGATAATATATGAGAGCAGCGAGCTTGTTCTTCTCTGTTTCAGACATTCTGTTGCCAAAGGCGAGGTCTATTTTTGTTCTTATGACACCTGAGGCATTGCGAAGAATGTGTGAAAAGGTTACAGATTCACCGTGGATATCACTCAAAAAGTGCTCCGTTCCCTTAGGCAGATTCAGTATCGCCTTTAGGTTGATTATTTCGCTAACGACCGATTGTGACGTGGGAAATTGTTTTTTTAGAATTCGATAAGCTCCACTATCGTTCATAATACTCTCCATTCTGCCGCAAAAGCGTCAACACAAATAGGGCTGTAAAGCTGACGGATGGCTTCGATCTTGCAACAAGCAACACCACGCGTCCGTTTTCTCTGATGACAGCTCTGTGCTCTCCTCTCAAGCTATGTGGCCTTGTTCTACCATTATACCATAGATTTGCTAATTATTCAACCGCAAAATTGTTGAAATAAAAGCCCGACAGTGCTATAATATTGATCAAGTAAGACAGCGTGCTACTTTAATTTTGCTTGAAATTTGCGATATAATTTTTGGCAGAATGGAAAAACTTCAAAAAACCTATTGACTTTTACCTTACGTAAAAATGTAAAATGTTACTGATCAAGAAAGGCGGTGGTGTAATGAAAAAGAAAAAAACAATTATTATCTGTGTTTTTGTGACACTGATCATGATCACCGCGATCTGCGCCGTTTTATCAGCGGTAGCAGCTCACCGATATGACCCGGGATCAGGACCGGGGGTAAGCGGTGTGGACTTTTTGCCACGCACCTTGGGGGTTTTCATTATATTAATATACGGAACGGTTGCTATTTTATATGAGTTGGATCTGTTTTACACCGTTTATTATTTTTTAGTAAAGCCCAAAACAAAAGCAAAATCCATATTAAACATTCTTTCTAATTTGAGCTTGTTGCTTTTGTTTCTCAATATTTTAATGCTTTTGTTATATGTTGAGCTCAGATTTGCTTATTTTCTTGTTTCGGTTTTCACGCGGGCTTTGAATCAAAACAGCAGCAACGCACCTCCTGTTATTGACACTGTTACCAAACCGTGATATACTGTCACTGTAAACTCCCCTCGAAAGAAGACTTTGTATGGAAAAGCAAGCATTAACCCTTCAAAACATTCTACATGATTTACGCATCGTATCAAAGCAAAACAAAAACCGTCGCATTCCGGGGCTTTTGTGCACCATGATTCTATTTGCAATATTCACGGTTCTCACGCTCGTTTTTCTACCGATTCCACTACTCGTCCTTGTGTTTTTAGTGCTTACAGCATATTATGCGGTGCGCTGTCTGAGAGAACGAAAGGATTACTCTGACGAAGCACAGGTGCTTCGTGCTGCGCTTGATCGCGCCAATATCTCTATCAGTATTGAAAAATTTAGTCACGTCGAGAAAGAAATCCTTTACGAACCGCACTCCGTCTACCACGAGGGAACCAAATATCCTGCAAAATTCTTCTATTTTTCCTCAGGTAACACTTGGCGCGTGCCGGAAATATTTCGGTTTTATACATGGAGCAAAACTCACTACCTCACGTTTGAAGGTCTACAAAACATTTCTCTTGCAGGAGATGAATTTTTCTACATTTCCTTGCAGGGATCTCCTGACATTTCGTTTATTTACCCCTGCAAGCTATTCACGCTTACAAAAGAATTAGAGCAAGCAACCGCCGAAGCAGTAGGTGAATGATCATTGCTTCACTCTTAACACCTCAACAACACACCAAAAATTAACGACACCGTCTTAAAGATCGGAGGATCACAATGAAACACATCAAGCATTGGGGGAAAATTGCACTTCTCTTTCTTTTCGCAGCCACCGCTATTTTGCTCAGCTCCTGCAAGGCCGACATGAACATCGGAAACAATACCGAGCTTGGAGAGTATTTTATCACCTCTGTTTTGGATAACGATTATGATGCCGCCTACGCTTTGGTTGAGAGCACGGTTACGCCTGCTGATTTTCATGATTACTGGACAATGATGCGATCGGTAACAAAAGGGGCTACCTCCTACGAAATGGAGCAGGTTGGTTGGAACATTAACACAACAAACGGAATCACAACTCGAACAACGGCATATCAAGTTTACTTTGATAACGAAAAAACTGTTTTGCTTCGAATTGTCACCAATGATGATATTGCGGGTATTGCAGGGCTTCATTTTTCCGATATAACCGATTTTGTAACAACCACCAATGCCTACGTTCCTACCGTTAATGTGATATTGTTCATCGCTTCCCTTTTGTCAATCGCCTTTTCTATCTGGATGTTTATCGACTGCCTGCGCCGGAAAATCAAATATAAGGTGCTTTGGGCAATTTTAACCTTCTGCGGCGTTGGTTTTACACTTACCTTTGGAAAAACAGGTGGTCTACACTTTATGGCTGGCTTGATGTTCCAAATTAACCAGATCGTGGCAGATCCCGGAATTATGTCGGTTAAAATTAATTTTATTGTTCCCCTTGGCGCTATCCTGTATTTTTTCCTGCGAAAGAAAACGACCGTTGCATCAAATACAGCGCACGAAGCTGCACAGACAGTGCAATACCCTACAACGTTCTTTGAACCGACAGCCAATACTACTCCCCCAGCCAACGAAACCGATACCTCTATGGGCCAAGAAGATTAACAGCGACAAAATTACGATGCTTATAGGATCTTCCGCATTTCTGTGGCAATCGCAAATAAGCAGCAAAGCAAAAACCGAGAAAGGACTACCGTATCATGAAAAAAATTCTTACAATCATTCTTTGTGCCATATTTCTGTGTTTGACTTGTGTCGCCTTTAGCTCCTGTAAGCCAACAGATACCGATCCGAGCGATTCAAAAGCTACCAACCCAATCGATTTTGGCAAAAAGTATATTTATGAAGACGAGAATGGTTATTATTATACATTCAACTCCGACGGCACCGGCATCTATGAAGTCAAGTACGTACACGAAAGCATTGTTGATCCTCAATACAACTTTACAATGTCGGGACGCGTAGAATTTGTATGGAGAGAAGCATCGGACGGTGCCGTGTATCTGTTTGAGGTTAAGACCCACTATAACGAGGATCACACGGAAGGACACACGCTTGATTTGACAACCAATCCCATTTATTTCTCTGATGATTTTCTTGTGGTCTCAGAAGCGCGCTATATAAAGGAAGGCTCGGAGTTAGATAAAATCTTGAAAGACAAATAAAAAAGCTTATTGCCTTTCGGCAAGACAACCTCATTTTCTAACAGAGAAGCCACGGCAGAATGCCGCGGCTTCTCTTGGCTGATTCGGTGTTTTGATTTATACTATTCAAAAAAAGGGGGGTGACATGATGAAGCCGCAATTAAAGGATCAAAAATTGCAAAAGCTGTACTGTTTTTGCCTATATTTGTTTTGGGGTATTCTTATCCTATATGCCCTATCCATTTTGGTTATCACCGTCATCTCCACGGTCAGCGGCGGTATGCTTTCCTCGCCCATCTGGGGGCTTTTTGCACTCATTAGCACCCTGCCCGTTGTGTTTCCCCTCGTTGCTACCTTTTTGTTTTTGCGTCAACTATTGGCGATCAAAACAAACCATCTTTCCCCTCGCCGTCACCGGTTTGAGATGACTTTTGCCGTTGTCGGTTACACGTTGGCTTGGCTCACAGGAGTTTTCACATTGCTATGGCTCTTGGGTGCATACCCCCTCATGTATGCGGCGATTGCAAGCCTTTTGCTGCTCCTGCTGCTCCCCTTGGTGCGGCATTTACTGCAAAAGCGTTATCACTAAATCATCAAACGGGCGGTTGCCAAATGGCAACCGCCCGTTCCTTTTACTTTACTCTATTTGAAGCGCGGCAGCCGCGATCTCATCGTTGATCTCGCGCATTACCGCCGTCGGCACCTTTTGTATGGCGCGATCGTAGGTAACAAGCCCGTTGATCTCCTCCTCAACGTCAGAAACCTGGGTATAAATGGCACCGCAAAGCCCCTTGGCTAAGAGGGGCTTTAGCTTTTTAAGATAAAGCACGCGAAGCGCCTCTACCAGCTCCGCCTCGGTTTTAAATTTCTTATAGCCAAACTCCTTTTCGGGGTCAAAAACATGCCCCTCTACCTTCATAGAATAGCCGCCAAACTCCGAAAGCACCACAGGGCGCGGATCGCGCGGCACGCGCAAGGGCGTATAATAGGTGTGCAAGCTGCAAAGCGCGGTTTTTTCAACGCCCTGATCGTGCCAGCCACTCACCGAATCAATGATGCGTGTGGGGTCCTTTTCGTGCACGTAGGCGGTGTATTTGGCAGAGTCAAACTGCCCCCAGCCCTCGTTAAAGGGCACCCATACCGAAATCGAAACGGTGTTATACAGCTGTGCGAGGATCTCATCCACCATTGTTTCAAACTCGGCACGCGCCTCGGCGTTTTCTCTTGCAAAATACTTATAGTCGCTATCCTTGTGCTTGATGCCGAGAAACGGCAGTGCGGCAACGTGTGAAAACTTGTACTCGCCTCCACCGTTGATAAAATCCTGCCAGACAGTCAGGCCCAAACGGTCGCAATGATAGTACCAGCGCATGGGCTCTATTTTGATATGCTTACGCACCGTGTTAAAGCCCATGTCCTTTAGCATGATCAGTTCATCGATCGCCGCCCTGTCGGAAGGATAGGTCAGCATACCGTCAGACCAATAGCCCTGATCCAAAACACCGTTAAAGAAATAGGGCTTTCCGTTAAGGGCGAGGCGCACCTTACCGTTTTTATCGATCACTCTGCCAAACGAGCGCACCCCGAAATAGGATCGCACCGCATCCCCTGCCCCGTTCGTCAGCTCAAATTCATAGAGCTTTGGATGCTCCGGTGACCACAGCTCAAAATCATAAGAGAGCGTGATCTCGTCGGTAAATTTTTCATGCAGGATCTCCCGACCGTTATCAAACACGCGGATCTCGATCTTTCCACCCATGCTGTCCGCCTCTATTTTCACGGTCCTTTTCGTAGCATTAGGGGTTATTTTTAAATTTTGAATGTGCTTTTTGGGCATGCTTTCGAGCCACACTGTTTGCCAGATACCGCTTTGCGGTGTGTACCAAATACCGCCGCGCGTGTCGCTCTGCTTACCGCGTGCGCCGCCGTTTCGCGTCGCCTCATCGCGCACGATCACCTCAACGGTGTTTTCTCCCTTGCAACACACATCTGTCACGTCAAAGGAAAAAGAGGTAAAGCCGCCGCGGTGCGCGCCAACACGCGTGCCGTTAAAAAAGACCTCACAGCTGCTGTCAACCGCACCGAAATGGAGCAAGGTTTTCCCCTGCAGCATAGATTTATCGAGCACAACGGTACGAAAATAACAGAGGCTTGCACCGCGCTCAAGCACAAAACCCTCACCGATACCGCTATTCAGCGTTTCGGGAGAAAAGGGGACCAAAATTTCGCCCTCAAAGGACCTGTTCCCTGCCGCATCGATCTTGCAAAATTCCCATTTCCCGTTCAGGTTCAGCCAATGCTCGCGTGCAGCCTGCGGCAAGGGATGCTCACCGTGCGGCACATCGCCTATGGAATACGCTGTTTTCAGTTTCATTCTTCGCTTCCTTTCGTGTTCTTCAGACATTTACAAAGTAGCGGCACCAAGCCAAAAATCGCAAGTGTTACAAGTACAGCTATACTCATTTTTTCCCTTTATTTCTATCATATCACATTTTTTCTCACTTGTGTAGTGCCTTTTTGTTTTTTGCTTTTAGAGAGGCGATCGCGACAAGCGCAGCATTTCAAACATTTTTTTCCAAAGCCTTGCAATACAGAGGAAAATATGATACAATATAATATCTATAAGCATAATAAATGAGGTGTCCTTATGCAATACACATTTTCCGACAAGCTGGCGGCATTGAAGCCCTCCGCCATTCGTGAGATCTTCAAGAGCCTTACCGATCCCACCATTATTTCCTTTGCCGCAGGCAACCCCGCGGCAGAATCCTTTCCCGTAGAGGAATTATCCCGTCTTTCTGCCGATATTTTTGCAAACAGCGCAATCACCGCCCTGCAATACGGCATGACCGACGGATACACGCCCTTGCGCGAGGCGATCGCAAAACGCCAGTACGATGTGTTTGGCATTGGCAAATCCGTTGAGAGGGGCGACGCCTATAACGACAGCACGATCGTAGTTTCGGGCGGTCAGCAGGGCATTGAGCTTGCCTGCAAGGCACTGTGCAATGAGGGGGATGCCGTGATCTGTGAAAACCCCAGCTTTATCGGCGCACTCAACGCCTTTCGCTCCTGCGGTGCTACCACTGTTGGCGTGGAAATGGAGGAGGACGGCATCGATCCCGATGACCTTGAGCGTGTGATCAAGGCAACGCCAAACGCCAAAATGATCTACCTCATTCCCACCTTCCAAAACCCCACCGGCATCACCACAAGTGCTGAAAAGCGCCGCCGCATTTACGAGGTAGCAAAAAAGTATTCCCTGCCCATTTTGGAGGACAATCCCTACGGCGAGCTGCGCTTTGCAGGCGAGGAGATCCCCACTATGAAGCAGCTCGATACCGAGGGGCTTGTGATCTACTGCTCCTCCTTTTCCAAGATCCTTTCTGCAGGCATGCGTGTGGGCTTTGTGGTAGCTCCTGAGGAGATCGCAACCAAAATGGTGGTAGCGAAGCAAAGCGAGGATGTACATACCAATCTGTTTTTCCAGATGCTCTGCCACCGCTTTATGACGGAATGTGATCTTGACGGACATATTGCAAGCATCCGTGCACTCTACCGCCGCAAATGCGAATTAATGCTTGGGGAGCTTGAGAAAAACCTCCCCGATACGATCACCTTCACACGCCCCGAGGGCGGCCTGTTTATTTGGTGCACCCTGCCCGAGGGCGTTGATATGAATGCCTTTGTGAAGAGTGCCATTGCCAAAAAGGTTGCTGTCGTGCCGGGTACGACCTTTAACTGCGATACCGAAGCGCCCTCGCGCTCCTTCCGCCTCAATTACTCCACCCCCTCTGACGAGCAGATCGTTGAGGGTGTCAAGCGTCTTGGCGAGGCAGCACGCGAATTTTTAAAGTAAGGAATAAAGGATATGTTAGGCGAACAAAAAATTTGTTTTTCGGGCGTACAGCCCAGCGGTAATCTTACCATTGGCAACTATCTTGGTGCCATTCGCAATTTCGGGGCCTTTAGCGAGGCTTACAAGTGCTTTTACTGCGTGGTAGACCAGCACGCCATTACCGTGCGTCAGGTGCCTGCCGATCTGCGACGCCGCACCTATGAAACACTGGCACTTTACATGGCTTGCGGGCTTGATCCCGAAAAAAACACGCTTTACGTGCAATCCCATGTGCCCGCACACGCAGAGCTTGGCTGGATCCTCAACTGCTATACCATGTTTGGCGAGCTTTCGCGCATGACGCAATTCAAGGATAAAAGCAGCAAGCATGCCGATAACGTCAACGCTGGCCTCTTTACCTACCCCGTGCTCATGGCATCGGATATTCTCCTTTACCAAACCGACGTTGTGCCCGTTGGCATCGACCAAAAGCAGCACGTGGAGCTCTGCCGCAACATAGCCGAGCGCTTTAACCAGATCTACCCCGATACCTTTACCGTGCCGGAGCCTATCATTCCGCAAAACGGCAAGAAGATCATGTCGCTGGCAGATCCCACCAAAAAGATGAGCAAATCCGATGAAAACCAGAACGCGATCGTCTATATCCTCGATGACCGCGATACCATTATCCGCAAATTCCGCCGCGCCGTAACCGACAGTGATACGGTGGTACGCTTTGCCGAGGGCAAGGACGGCATTAACAATCTTATGACCATTTATTCCTGCTTTACGGGCAAGGACATGGATGAGATCGAGCGTGAGTTTGCAGGCCGCGGCTACGGCGACTTTAAGCTGGCTGTTGGCGAGGTCACAGCCGATGCGCTTGCGCCCGTGCAGGCGCGTTACAAGGAATTGCTTGCCGATAAGGCAGGGCTCGAGGCGCAAATGAAGCGCGGTGCTGAGGAAGCGGCGTATTATGCACGCAAGACCCTTTCCAAGGTGCAAAAAAAGCTTGGCTTTGTGCAGGTAAGATAATATTGACGACAGTATATAAAACGGCGAGGGCAAAGCTCTCGCCGTTCTTATAAAAATGGAGGAACGGTATGCAAATTTCGGTTATTTTTACGGGTGGGACGATTGGCAGTAAACTGCACGGCAGCAGCATTGGCACCGATAGCGCGGCACCGCGCGAGCTGCTGGCGCGCTACCGCGCCGCAAGCGGTGATGAAACGGCATTTAAAACGGTAGAGCCCTATACTATTTTAAGTGAAAATCTAACCTTGCCACACCTTACTACATTGGCACGAGCGATCAGCGAGGAGCTAAAGGAGGCTGACGGCGTAATTGTTACGCACGGCACCGACTCACTTCCCTACACCGCCACTGCTCTTTCCTATATTTTAGGGCTGAATTCAAAGCCCGTGGTGCTGGTTTCGAGCAACTATATTTTAAGCGACCCCCGTGCCAACGGATTGGATCATTTCCGCGCCGCCGTAGATTTCTTGCGCGCAGCTTCAAGTGCCCGTGGCGTATACGTTGCCTACCGCAACGGCGAAGGTGCCACGCATATTTTGCGTGCGGCAAGACTGCTTGCACACCTTGCCCCCACCGATACCGTTTACACGCTAAACGGCACGGTTGCCACGTGGGAAAACGGGATCATAAGCACCGCACCCGCATACACCGAGCAAACCGACGAGATCGCCCCCCTATGTGCCGAGGCACTCACAAAAGCCCCCAAGCGTGTTCTGTTTTTACGCGCGCACCCCGATATGCTCTTTCCCCCTATCACCGAGGATACGGATGCCGTACTGATCGAAACCTACCACAGCGGCACACTGCCGACCGACAGTGCCGCCCTCGCGGCATTTACCGCCAAGGCAAGGGAAAAGAGTGTTCCCATTTTTGCTGTGGGCATCACAGGTGAGAAAATTTACGAAAGTGCTACCCGTTACCCAGCCCTCGGCATCACACCGCTACCGCCCCTCTCGCCCGTAGCGGCATATCTCAAGCTTCATCTTGCCCTCTCAAATGGGCTTGACCCCCAAAAGACATTACCCCGTTCCTTGGGCGGCGATATGTAAAAAAAACGCTTCACAGCCCTCTGTTCGTAAAGGATGGGCTGTGAAGCGTTTTTTGTATGATATTTACAGCAATAAGATCACCAATCGGTAGAAATCGAGCCCCAAGCACCCTTGATGTAATCAAAGCCTGACCACAGGGTAAATACCAGCATCACGGCGATTAAACCCCAAGAAAGCGGATAAATGCCTGCGGCAAACCAATCACCTGCCAAATGGGTAATGAGCTTATCGATCAGCGGCTCGATCATCAGCGCGCAAATGCAAAAGATCTGCGAAACGGTCTTGATCTTACCGAGCATTTTGGCGGCAACCACCGCACCCGTGCTGTTGACAAGAACCAAGCGCAGCGAGGTAATGGAAAGCTCACGGAAAATGATAGCCACCACAGCCACAAAGAAGACCACGGTAAAGGCGTTGTTATAGGGAAGCCCGTAAAGGTCGGGGCGCAGCATGCGGAACAGCATTGCCATAAGTGTGCCGATCACCATAAACTTATCGGCAACGGGATCCATAAATTTACCGAAGTTGGTAATGAGATTGTGCTTGCGCGCGATCTTTCCGTCAAGCATATCGGTCAGTGCCGTAACAGCAAAGATCACCACGCCAACACCGTATGCGATCTCCCAGCGAATGAGTGAGCAGGGCAAAAGCAGCAGCACCATAATCACGGGCACAAGACAAAGACGAAGCAGTGTTAGCTTATTGGGCAAATTCATTTTACTCATCATGTTCTCCTTTACTCTTTGGGCATTACGGCACGGCCGTAAAGATCATAATCCAAAACCTCTCGCACCTTTACGTCGATCATGCTGCCGGGTGCGATCCGTTGCGGTGCCATAAAATATACCTTTCCGTCAATATCTGGCGCGTCCGCACAGGATCTGCCAAAATGCGCCTCGCTGACGGGATCAAAATCCTCAACCAGCACACGTACCGTGCTACCCACCTTTTCTTCATTGAGGGCGGCACTGATACGCATTTGCTGCTTCATCAGGATATCCATGCGATCCTGCTTTACCTGTTCGCTTATCTGGTCGGGCATTTTTGCCGCGGGTGTTCCCTCCTCGGCAGAATAGGTAAACACACCCATGCGGTCAAATTTTGCTTCCTCCACAAAGGCGGAAAGCTCGGCAAAATCCGCCTCGCTCTCACCGGGAAAGCCCACAATAAAGGTAGTGCGGAGCGTAAGCGAAGGAATTTCGCGGCGAAGCTTTTTTACCACCTCGCGTATCGTTTTTCCGTCGCCGTGGCGATTCATGCGCTTCAATACGGGATCTGCAATGTGCTGAAGCGGCAGATCTACGTATTTGACGATCCTTTCGTTGTCACGGATCTCGGCGATCAGCTCATCGGTCATTTTATCGGGATAGCAATAGAGCAGGCGGATCCACGGAATAGCCGTTTCCTTTGTGATACGCCGCAAAAGCTCTGCAAGCTTGTAATCACCGTAAAGATCCTTGCCATAGCGCGTCACGTCCTGCGCTATGATATTCAGCTCTCTTACGCCAAGTGCCTCAAGCTGCTTTGCCTCGGCAATCAGTTCCTCCATGGGGCGTGAGCGAAAACGCCCGCGAATGAGGGGAATGGCACAGTAGGTGCAGCAATTATCGCACCCCTCGGAGATCTTCAGGTAGGAGTAATATTCGGGGGTGGTGAGCACACGGTCACCGCCAAGTCTTACGGTATTTTTATCCTCAAATGAGGTGTATTTTTTCAGTTTTTTATTTTTGGCGCGCGCCATAACGCTCTCCACGGCAGCCACAATATTGTGAATACTGCCAACACCAAGCAACGCATCCACCTCGGGCAGTTCCTCTAAGATCTCCTCGCGGTATCGCTCGGACAGGCACCCCGTGACAACAATACCCTTCAAATTGCGGTGCTTTTTCAGCCATGCAATATCCAGAATATTGTCAATGGCCTCCTTTTTTGCACTCTCAATAAATGCGCAGGTATTGATGATGACAACATCCGCCTCGGTTTCCTCGGGCGTGATCTCATAGCCTGCCGTAAGCAGTTCGTGCAGCATAACCTCGGTGTCCAACTGATTTTTGGAGCAACCGAGCGAAACAAATCCTATTTTCATAGCATCAGCCTTTCTTTTCACTCCTTTAATGATAGCACAAACAACGACTGTTGTCAACAAAAAAAGCGGGCTTTCCAAAGAAAACCCGCTTTCCTATTGTAATACTGCTTATATCAAACGAAAAAGCAAAACAGCCTTATGTGTTTGGCATCTTAGGCACTCTTTTCAGCAGCCAACGGCGCACCGCCAGCATCACGCCCACGGCAAGAACCGCTACGCCCGTAACGATCACAACCGCCATCCAAAAGCTACCCGCAAATCGCTCCACCTGCAGCAACGATATGTTAAATTCACCCGTTTCGGCATCCTGCATGCGCGAAAAGATCATAACCGTGTCAAACACGAGTGCACCGCCGCCAACAAGGCCCGCCAGGGCAACAAGAATATTTGCGCCACGCGAAGCGGTTTGCACGGTAGGCAAACGCGTGATCTCCTCTTTCCCGAAATCAAGCATACTGCCAAGATAATAGGAAGCAATGCAAAGCACAATTGCTTCGGGCACCATATAGGTGGCATTGTAGGCAAGCGAATAGGCAAGTGCTGCCTCAGTGGGGATCGAGAGCCCCGCCCATACGGTAGCACCCGAGATCACGTGACACAAATACCGCAGGATCGAGCCGAAAAGCGAGCCCAAAAGCAACGCGTCACGCTGCAGAAACGAAAACCGACGGAACACGCCCGCGATGCCCACCACCGAAAATGCGACAAGATAATCGAGAAGCACGATCGCCACGATCGATTGCCACGTGGTAAAATACGAAAGGTTGGAAAGGCCCAAGAGCTGCTGAATGACACCGAAAATAAAGCCTGCCCCCATGCCCCATTTGATCCCGTGCCGATAGGAGATCAGGACAATGGGAAGCATTGAGGCGACCGTAACCGATCCGCCGTACGGCAGCTGTGCCAAGGGAAAGATCCCAAGCACCGTGGCAAAGGCGATCATCAGTGCCCCCTCTGCCATTTTTTTTGTTTGTTGATGAGTTTTCATAAAACTCCTCCCTTAAAAAACTTACCGCACGGAAATCTCCGTGCGGTAAATATATAGGAGGGTCCTCCCTCATCTATCTCCCTACGCCGGCATTATCCGTATCAGGTTAAAGGGTTTAAACCAAGTTTATCTCAGCCGTCGTTTTGACAGCACCCCCGATTTCTATGCGGTTGTAATTACAGTATAGCAAAAAGAAAACTGTTTGTCAATAGCGAATGTTAGAGGAAACCGTAGTGATGTCCACAGTTTTAAGCAGTTCCTCATCCACACTCACGCGGTCAAGGTAGGTAGCGGTCTTTTGCTGCAGCATGTATTCAAGCGTAAATCCGCGCAGGGTGGTGAACCAACGGGAATTGGCTTCCTTTTGCCAAGCACCCGTATCAAGCTCAGCACGCATAAGAATATAGTAGCCCGAATCCGAGGCAAGCACGCTCGTGCCGCCAACCTCCAGCTTTGCAAGCTCCGCGGAAAAGGTGCCAAACACCGTGTCTGCCGTATAAGAGCCTACACTAAAATACATACCGTTGGGTGCGTAGGTGCTGTTAAAATCGCTGTTGTCCGATACCTCGGTTGCATACTTTAAGAATTTGGCTTCGTCCCCCACACACTCTGCGGCAATTTGCTTGGCGCGCTCATATCTTGCCTGCATTTCTGCCTCGGTATATTGCTTTATGATGTATTCTCCCTTGCTGTCAAGGCTGTAATGGATCACGCCGTTTTCCTTATCATAAGCAACCACTTCTGTTTCGCCGTCACGGTACAAAAGGATCTTATCCCCGTATTTTTCACCGTATTTTTCAAGATAAGCACCCGTGTTATCCACCGTAACGTATTTTGCCCTTTCAGCCTCATCAAGCGCATCGATCGCGCTTTGACTGAGGTAAGCCACCTTCTTGTACGTATCGTCTGTATAACGTATTGCGATATCGTTTACATCCTTCTCGTGGTCGTAGTAGTAATTGGCGATCTGCATCTGATACCCACGGTAATAGGTAGACTTATAGTATTCCTCCAGTGCGGTATCGGCAATAAGATTACCGCCCTGGCCGTAGAGATATTCCTTTAGCTGAGAGAGCTTTGCCTCGATCATTGCCGCATCGCGCAGCACGGTCACGTTCGCGCCGTATGCCGCGAGGATAGAGTTGAGTGTGGCCTTCGAGCCTTCGCCGTCGCTCTCGATCAATTTTTCGATCCACGCGTCGATCTCATCCTCCACCGCATCGGAAAGAGAAAGGCCGTATTCCTCATACATGATCATTGCCGCGGCAATATGCTTCAAGCCCTCCAGCACCTGCGAGGTATAAAAATCGGCAGTTGTGGTGTGATCGGTTGAAATATAGGTGTTCCAATAATTGGCATCTGTCACGGCGTTGCCTGCCTGTGCAAGCGCGCCCTTCATGCGCGACAAATAGAGCTGAAATACGTTGACGGATATTTCCTGCTTGCCTGCCTTTATCAGCGTTTTTCCGTGTGAAGCACAGGCACTAAGCAGCAGCACGCACGCAAGACACACGGCAAGTATGGTGATCAGTTTTTTCTTCATAGTATCAATTCCTTTTATCATTCGATTGAACAAGATGCATATACCGTACTATTATACAATACAAATTACAGTTTGTCTACCTTTTTCTCATCTGTTATGGTCAAAAGCTTAAAAAACAGCTCACACATCTCGGTAAGTGCCACCGATGCCCTGCCCGGTCGATAGCGGATATAGGGTGTGGCAGATACCATCATACGGAGCTTTCCTGCAAATATTGCGGAAAGCTCCATCCATGCCTCTACATCAAGGTGCTCGGCGTAAATGGCAATATCGCCCCCGTCCTGACGGATCTGCGTGATACCGCATTTGGCGGCAAGCGAGCGAACCAACGCAATGTGCAGCAGATTTGTCGCCGCACGGGGCAGATCACCGTAGCGGTCAAGCAGCTCGTCGGTCATATCCTCTAAATCTGCCTTGCTTGCGATCAGCGAGATGCGCTTATACAGTGCCATACGCTGTGATGCGGAATGCACATAGCTATCGGGCAGACAAGCATCGTAGGAAAGCGTTATAACACATTCTACATGCTCCTTTGGTGCCTCTCCCTGCTCCTCTAAAACCGCCTCGTTTAGGAGCTTTACGTAAAGCTCATAGCCAACGGCATCCAAGTGCCCGTGCTGCTCGGCACCCAAAAGATTTCCCGCACCGCGCAGCTCAAGATCGCGCAGCGCAATACGAAAGCCCGCGCCAAACTCGGCATATTCACGAATTGCCTCCAAGCGCTTCTGCTGTATATCGTCAAGCGCGCGCCCTTTGGGGTAGGTGAAGTAGGCATACGCGCGGCGAGGGGAACGCCCCACGCGTCCGCGCAGCTGATGTAGCTGAGAAAGCCCCATACGGTGTGCGTTATCCACAATCAGGGTGTTGGCGTTGGGCACGTCGATACCCGTTTCAATGATCGTGGTGCTGACCAATATATCGATCTTACCTGCGATCATATCTCCCCAAATGCGCTCCAGCGCGTCCTTTTCCATTTTGCCGTGCGCCACAGTGATGCGTGCCTCGGAGATCTCCGCCGAGAGTCTTGCCGCCACCTCGTGTATATGCTCCACGGTATTGTGCAAATAAAAGACCTGTCCGCCGCGGCGGAGCTCGCGCCGAATGGCCTCCTCCACAATCAGCTCGTCATGCTCCAGCACGTAGGACTGTACAGGCAAGCGATCACCGGGAGCCTCGTCAAGAATAGAGATATCACGAATACCACTCATTGCCATATTGAGCGTGCGCGGAATGGGCGTAGCCGTGAGCGTGAGCACGTCAACGTTGCCCGCAAGCTGCTTAAGCTTTTCCTTTTGTGCCACACCAAAGCGCTGCTCCTCATCAACGATCAAAAGCCCAAGATCCTTAAATCTTACATCCTTTGAAATCAGGCGGTGCGTGCCCACAATAATATCAAGGTCACCGCGCGCCAATCGCCTTAAGGTCTGCTCCTGCTCCCTTGGCGTGCGAAAGCGCGAGAGCATATCCACGCTCACCGCGAAGGCGCGCATGCGCGCGCCGATCGTTTGATAATGCTGCAGCGCAAGGATCGTGGTGGGCACTAAGATCGCCACCTGCTTGCCCGCCAAAACCGCTTTGTAGGCGGCGCGCACTGCCACCTCGGTTTTTCCGAAGCCCACGTCACCGCACAAAAGGCGATCCATGGGCGCGGCGCGCATCATATCCTCTTTTATCTCATCAGCCGCGGCGATCTGACCGTCCGTTTCCTCATATTGAAATGCCGCTTCAAACTCTTTTTGATAGGCATCGTCAGGCGGAAAGGCGAAGCCCGTGCGGCGTTTTCGCTCGGCGTAAAGGCGAATGAGATCCTTTGCCATATCCTTTGCCGCCGCCTTGGCGCGTGCCTTTGCCTTCTTCCACTCTCCGCCGCCAAAGCGCGAGAGCCTGACCATACCGTCATCGCCGTGTGCGCCGATATATTTCGATACGGCATCCAGGCGGTCGCAGGGCAAAAACAGCTTATCGCTACCGGCGTACTGAATGCTGACGTAATCACGCGTTACCCCGTCAATGGTAAGCGTTTCCAGCCCCACGTAGCGACCTATGCCGTGCGCCTCATGCACCACGAGATCGCCGGGGGCGAGGTCGGCATAGGAAAGAATGGCACCGCGTGCATCGCGCTTTTTCTTGGCGCGCTTCATGCGCCCCGCAGGCGAAAGACCGCCACGGCGATTTTCCTGTGAGAGGGAAAGCACAGCAAAGCCCGAAGCACCAAGCTCAAAGCCGAGGCTCATCTCCTGCCATGTGAGCAATATCTCACCCATAGCGGGCAGTGTGGCATCCTCGCTTAACAGCTTTACCGCAAAGCCTCTTTTTTCAAGCTTTTGCGCCAATTGTCTTGCCGCCGACTCGTGCTCGGTAAGCAGCAGCACCGCGCGGCGCGTGTCCATATAGCTTTGCAGGTCCTCAAGGAGTAGCTCATAATTATCCCCGTAAGCCACCGTATGCTTACTTTTAAAGGTATAAAGACCGCCAAGGCGTTTGCCCGAAAGCCCCTGTGCAATAGAATCGACATGTACCGTAACCGCCCCTTCTAAAAAGCGTTCCAGTGCGGTAGCGGGCAGGCCGTATTCGGCATAGCGCGCGGCAACCGTGCCACTCTCAAGCAGCTCCTTAACCGTTTCCTCCGCATGCCACATGGCGGCTCTCAAGCGGTCGTTTATGGCATTTGTTCCGCGCAAAACGACGAGCGTATGAGGGTTAAAATAAGAAAGCAGACATTCGCGTGCGGGGTCACAGAGCGTAAGATACTTATCCGCAAAGCGCACCTCACCGCCGCCTATCAGCTCGCCAAGCTCCTTTTCAAGCTCCTCGCGCGAACGCGCGTCCTTGCATTTTTTTAACTGTGCCTCCACTGCCTCACGGATAGCGGCACGCACCTCTTCGGTAACCGGCACCTCTCGCGCAGGCACAAGCTCACAGTCGGTAAGCATGGTATGGATCCGCTGCGTTTCCACATCAAACATGCCGATACGGTCTATCTCATCCCCAAAAAACTCTACACGTATGGGTGCAGGTCTCGAAACCGCGGTGTTGTCGGTGGTCAGCGCACGCAAATTGGGTGGATAGATATCAAAAATGCCGCCGCGCACGGCAAACTGCCCCGCGCCCTCCACCAGCTCAACACGTGTATAGCCTGCCGCCGTCAGCTGTGCGGCAAGCACCGTGGGGTCGATCACGCTTTGGGTATCCAATGCGATCATCGCCTTTTTTAATTTCTCACGGGAAACCGTAAAGCCAAGTGCCGCATCGGGGGTAGTAAGCACCACATCAAGCTCGCCGCCAAGCAGCCGCCAAAGCAGGGAAAGCCTCTCATGCTCATACTCATGCGAGGCGGTAATGTTATAAAAGGTAAGGTCACGTGCCGTAAAAAACGCGGCACGGATGCCATACTGTGAGAAATACTGCTCCAAGCGCACGCATTCCTTTTCCTCGGGCAAGATCATCAGTGCGGCACCCGGATGCCGCCCCTTCATGTCGGCAAAAAGTGCCGCCAACATGGCATCCGAGGCACCCTCGCAAAGCCCGCAAACAGCAAACGGCAATGAGCGCGCACGAAGGGCACGGGCAAGGTCAGCGGTAAGGGCCTTGTATTCCGCCTCGGCGCGGATCGCCTGTGGAATCAGCATGGCACAGCCCCGTTGCAAAGCTGCATGGCAGCAGCAAGATCGCCCTTGATCAACAGCTCAACGCCCCCTCCTACCGTATCAAACATTTTAGAGAGCACGCCAAGCTCCTCCCCCGAAAAGGAGGAAAGCACCCAATTTGCAAGATCGTATGCGGGATGCGGCTTTTTACCAACGCCCACGCGCACGCGCGCAAACGCATCGGAATTCAGCTGATAAATAATACTTTTCATACCGTTATGCCCACCGTCGCTTCCCTTGCCGCGAACACGAAGCCTGCCGACATCAAGCGTAACGTCATCATAGATCACAATAATATTGGCAGGCTCTATGCGGTAAAAGGCAGCTGCCTCGCGCACAGCCTCACCCGAAAGATTCATAAAGGTCTGCGGCTTTAAAAAGAGCACGCGCTTGCCGCAAAGAGTGCCCTCACCCGTCAGCGCCTTAAAGCGAACACGGTCTATTTTAACACCGATACGTGCAGCGAGATGATCTATGGCAAGAAAGCCTGCATTGTGCCGCGTATTCAGATACTCCTTGCCCGGGTTGCCCAGTCCCACCACCAAATAGGTGGGCGCGCCCGCAGATGCTGCTTCATTCTTTTCTATTTTTCTAAACAAATCAAAAATATTTGCCATATACGCTCCTTTTTTACAAAAGCACACAAACGCCGCCGCGAATACCTCGCGCCGACGGAAAGCCTTGATTATTTTTTATTATACACAAAAAAAGCCGCAAAAGCAACGGGTAAAGCTAAAATTTTAAAGTCATTGACAAAAATTTGCCATTATTCAAAAAAAATTAACTTTTTATATTTTTGAAAAATACGTAAAACGGTTGCTATATTTAAAATAATATGATATAATAATTGCCGCTATGCGGAGAGCCGCATAATTTTGTGTTCAAAACAAATATAAATATTTGGAGGTATTTCAAATGGCAAAAAAGTATTGTTACCTTTTCACTGAGGGCAACGCAAACATGCGTGAGCTGCTCGGCGGTAAAGGCGCAAACCTCGCAGAAATGACCAACATCGGTCTTCCCGTTCCCCAGGGCTTTACGATCAGCACCGAGGCTTGCACGCAGTACTACGAGGACGGTCGTCAGATCAATGATGCAATTCAAGCAGAGATCGGCGAATACGTAGTAAAAATGGAAGAAATCACCGGCAAAAAATTCGGTGACAAGGAAAACCCCCTGCTCGTTTCGGTTCGCTCGGGCGCACGCGCATCCATGCCCGGCATGATGGATACGATCCTCAACCTCGGTCTGAACGAAGAGGTTGTTAAGGTTATGGCAGAAAAGTCCGGCAACGCACGCTGGGCATACGACTGCTACCGCCGCTTTATCCAGATGTATTCCGACGTTGTTATGGAGGTCGGCAAGAAGTACTTTGAGGAGCTCATCGATAAGATGAAGGAGGAAAAGGGCGTCAAGCTTGACGTAGAGCTTACCGCCGAGGACCTCAAAGAGCTGGCAGTGCAGTTTAAGGCTGAGTACAAGGCAAAGATCGGCTCTGACTTCCCCTCCGACCCCAAGGAGCAGTTGATGGGTGCTGTAAAGGCAGTATTCCGTTCTTGGGACAACCCCCGTGCAAACGTATACCGCCGCGACAACGATATCCCCTACAGCTGGGGTACCGCTGTAAACGTACAGGCTATGGCATTCGGTAACATGGGTGACGATTGCGGCACCGGTGTTGCCTTTACCCGTGACCCCGCAACCGGCGAAAAGAAGATGATGGGCGAGTTCCTCACCAACGCACAGGGCGAGGACGTTGTGGCAGGTGTTCGTACCCCCATGCCCATTGCACAAATGGCTGAGAAGTTCCCCGAGGCATACGAGCAATTCGTAAAGGTTTGCGGTATTCTCGAGAACCACTATCACGATATGCAGGATATGGAGTTCACCGTTGAGCACGGTAAGCTCTTTATGCTCCAGACCCGTAACGGCAAGCGCACCGCACAGGCAGCGCTCCAGATCGCCGTTGACCTTGTTGCAGAGGGCCACAAGACCGAGCAGGAGGCCGTTCTTATGATCGACCCCCGCAACCTTGACACCCTCCTTCACCCCCAGTTTGATGCTAAGTCACTGAAGGCTGCTAACCCCATCGGCAAGGGCCTTGGTGCATCTCCCGGCGCTGCTTGCGGTCAGGTAGTATTCTCCGCTGAAGACGCAGATGCATGGAACCAGGCAGGCAAGAAGGTTATTCTCGTTCGTCTTGAAACCTCTCCCGAGGATATCACGGGCATGAAGGCCGCACAGGGCATTCTTACCGTTCGCGGCGGTATGACCTCCCACGCAGCAGTTGTTGCGCGCGGCATGGGTAAATGCTGTGTTTCGGGCTGTGGCGAGATCGCTATGGACGAGGAAAACAAGAAGTTCACTCTCGCAGGCAAGACCTACACCGAGGGCGACTATATTTCCATTGACGGCTCTACCGGTAAGATCTACGACGGCATCATCAAGACCGTTGACGCAGAGATCTCCGGCAACTTCGGCACGATCATGAGCTGGGCAGACAAGTACCGCAAGCTTCAGGTACGCACCAATGCCGATACGCCGACCGACGCAAAGAAGGCTCGCGAGCTGGGTGCTGAGGGTATCGGTCTTTGCCGTACCGAGCACATGTTCTTCGAGGCTGACCGCATCGCCGCGATCCGCGAGATGATCTGCTCCGACACCGTTGAGGGCCGCGAGAAGGCACTCGAAAAGATCCTGCCCATGCAGCAGGGCGACTTTGAGAAGATCTACGAGGCAATGGAGGGCTTCCCTGTAACCATTCGCTTCCTTGACCCGCCCCTTCACGAGTTCGTTCCCACCGAGGAAGCAGACATTGCACTCCTTGCAAAGAACACCGGCAAGACCGTTGCCGAGGTTAAGAACATTATTTCGGGCCTGCACGAGTTCAACCCCATGATGGGTCACCGTGGCTGCCGTCTTGCAGTTACCTACCCTGAGATCGCCGTAATGCAGACCAAGGCTGTCATTCGCGCCGCACTCAATGTACAGAAGGCTCATCCCGAATGGACGATCGTGCCCGAGATCATGATCCCGCTGGTTGGCGAGATCAAGGAGCTTGCATTCGTGAAACGCCACGTTGTTGCGACCGCCGATGCTGAGATCGCAGCCGCAGGCTCCAACCTCAAGTACAAGGTTGGTACGATGATCGAGATCCCCCGTGCAGCACTTACCGCTGACGACATCGCCAAGGAAGCAGAGTTCTTCTCCTTCGGTACCAATGACCTCACGCAGATGACCTTCGGCTTCTCGCGTGACGACGCAGGTAAGTTCCTTGACGCTTACTACGACACCAAGATCTACGAGAACGATCCCTTCGCTAAGCTCGACCAGACCGGCGTTGGTAAGCTCGTTGAAATGGCAGCGACCCTTGGCCGCGCGACCCGCCCCGACATTAAGCTCGGTATCTGCGGCGAGCACGGTGGCGACCCCTCCTCCGTGGAGTTCTGCCACAAGGTGGGTCTGACGTACGTTTCCTGCTCTCCCTTCCGTGTGCCGATCGCTCGCCTCGCAGCAGCACAGGCCGCCCTGAAGGACTGATTAAAATAGCAAAAAAAGAACACCGCCGTGGGCGGTGTTCTTTTTTTGCGTCAAACTTTTGCCCTTACCACTTCTTGATAAATTCAACCAAAAGTTTGCCAAGGATATTGTCCCCATTTTCATCAAACGTTTTATCGTGCTCGCAATGCTTGCCGTGCATCAGCGTAAAGCCTATTTTTTCGGGATCATATTTGAAATGCTTGAGTGTAGCAAGCAGCAGCATCGTCTGCTCATAGCGGCAGGCTCTGTCGTTATCCGAAACGACAAAATGCATCGGCGGATATGCCTCGGCGGTGCCAATGTAGTACATAGGCGCGCGCTCATCTATGATCAACCGCTTCTCCGACACACCATCTTCCATGTTCACTACCTTGAAGTGACTGGTTGGCTGTCCCGCATTATGGAAATATCCCGTCACAGGGATCTTCCAAGTTTCAAATGCGGATAACCAACGGGGGTCAAAGCAAAGCATCATGGAAAGATATCCGCCTGCCGAGCTTCCGCCCACAAACAGCTTTTCGCATTTGCCGTATTTATTTATGTTTTCCGATACCCAATGCACAGCTTCCGCCGCATCCTCAATAAAATCGGGGTATTTCGCATTCGGATACATACGGTAATTGGCAGATACCACGGCAATTCCTCTGTCTGTCAAATATTGTGCAAAAAACTTGGCCCCCCGCTTACTTCCCTTTTCTAACCCACCACCGTGGAAAAAGACAAACACGGGAAACTCTGTGACCTCGGGCAAATACATATCAAGCAGCAGCTCCTCGTTCTCACGCTTTGCGTAACAAATATTTTCTAAATATTTCATGACCATTCTCCTTTACAGTAAATAGGAAAGTATCCAATACAATACGGGGATCGTAAGGATCGAAAGGACGGTAGTACCCAGCGTCATCGATACGGCGTTTTCGGTATCGCCACCAAAGCCGTCGGCAAAGGTGGAGGCAAGGCCTGCCGTGGGCATTGCGAAGGCAATGAAAAATCCAAGTATCACGTTGGCATCAAACATGCCCACATTGAAGATCTGCTTAACGGCAAGCAGTAGCGCCACGATAACACACGGAAAAAGCATAAGTTTTAAAGCGCAAACGTAATACATGCGCCATGACTTGAAGAGCGAAACGACCTTGATCTCAGCCATTTTCATGCCAAGAATGGTCATCGACAAGGGGGTTACAAGTCCGCTGAAATGCGATGAGAAGGTGGATATTTCGGGGATGTATGTATTCACCTTAAGCAAATTCAAAATTATGCCTATTACAAACGCAATCAAAACGGGATTTAAGAAGGCTTTTTTCAGGCTGATCTTACTTGCATCACCCGAAACGAGATATATCCCTAGGGTATACATCAAAATATTTGTGATGATATTCAGGATCACAAGAACCGTCATAACGGGAGAGTTGGCACCAAATACGGCGACCGCCAGCGGTATACCAAGAAAGCCGTTATTGGAAAAGGTCATGCAAAAGCGCATCATACCGTTTGTTTTTTCGCCCTTTTCCATAGCCGACACGGGCTTTGATACAAAAAACATGGCAAAGGTAAACGCAATACCAATCAGCGCAACAACCGCAACCGTTATGATCAGCTCTTTGCTAAAGGAAATGTTATTCACCGTTCCCGAAAGGATCAAGAACGGCATTCCCACATACATCAAAAGCTTTGATAGCACACCCGAATGCGCGGAATTCAGCATTTTGGTTTTGACCAACAAATAGCCGGGCACTGCCAAAGCCACAAATAAAACAACATTTTTAAACATGCTAAGTAATGCTTCCATCTATGACATCCTCCTTTGGTGTGTACATTTTATCACGCATCCGCTTAAATGTAAATAATAATATAAATTATCCAGCTATCACTTGAAAGTTATAGTGTGCTGTGATAAAATATACGAAAGGAAGGTGATATTATGGAACTTTTGCAGTTAAGATATTTTCTCGATGCCGCTACTACACAAAATTTTTCCGAAACAGCAAAAAAGTTTTACGTGCCACCGTCCGCCGTATCGCAAAGCATCAAGCGGCTTGAAAAAGAGCTTGGAGTAAGCCTTTTTACAAGGCAGATCAACAAAATAAAGCTTAATGAAAACGGCATTCTTTTTGCAGAAAAAATAAAAGCTGCGCTGTCGCTCATAGATGCCGCACAAAAAAGTATCTCAAAAACGAGCGATATCAAAAATTTAAATCTTTCTATATATATCAACCGCCGCATCATCATGCAAACGGTAGAAAAATTCAGCAAGTCATACCCTAACACAGAAATCGTTGCAAAATATCTTTTCTCCCCCGACACCGAGCAAGTGGATCTTGCCATATCCGACAAGCCTATGTGGAATACCGCTATGCTCCGCGAGGAGCTGCTTCAAGAGGATATACTGTTGGCAATACACAAGAGCGATCCGCTTTCAAAAGAAGAAGTCATCACACCTGACCTGCTTGCCAACAAGCCATTTATTTGCACCAATAAAGACAGCAGCCTTTATTCGATTACACAAAGCATTTGTGATGATATGGGATTTTCTCCGCGCATTGTCATACATAGCGACGATCCGTATTATATCCGCAAGTGTATTGAGCTTGGCCTTGGCATATCCCTTATCCCCTCTATCTCTTGGCGCGGCCAATTTTCAGATCAGATCGTATTAAAAAAGATCGGCGATTACAAGCGAACCACATACGTATATAAAAACCCCGACACCTATTCCTCAAAGCACATAAAAAATTTTTTGGCATTGTTACACCATGAATGCGATCATGAGCTTTCGCTGACAAGCACATAAAAAAGGAACACCGCCACGGCGGTGTTCCTTTTTTATAATAGCAGCATTTATTTCGCCCCTGTTTTGGTGATAACCGCTACAACGGTGCGAAAAAGGATTTTAAGATCAAGCAAAAACGAACGGTTTTCCACGTAGAAAAGCTCCATTCTTTGTCGCTCACCGTTTTCATAGCAAGCGGCATTGCGCGCATACGCCTGCCAGTAGCCTGTCAGCCCCGGCTTTACCGCAAGAAGGGCTTGTTGCTCCTCGGCGGTGTAATGCTGCGCTAATTCCTCTTTTAGAATAGGGCGCGGACCTACAAGTGACATGTTGCCTAAGAGCAGCACGTTCCACCAAAGCTGAGGCAGCTCATCCATGGAGGTGCGCCGCAGGATCGCGCCAAAGCAACAACGGCCGTCGCCCGCACGGCGATAGCCGATCAGGCGCGGATCATCCGGCAGCTTGTACTCACGGCGATAGATCTCCAGCTGCTCGGCAGTCAGCACATGCTCCACATCGTCGGCTTTTTGCTTCATGGTGCGAAATTTCAGCACCGTAAACTCTTTCCCGTTGCGCCCAACACGGTGCTGGCAATAAAACGGATTGCCGGGGTCGCGCAAAAAGATCAACACCGTTAAGATCACGGAAAGCGGGGCAAAAAGAAGCGCGAGAGGAAGCGCAACCATAATATCCGCCAAACGCTTGAGGCAACGCCCTAAGCCACCCCGCATGGCGCTTTTTTGGCTCTTATTTTGCATCTTCGGACACAGTCACCGCATTCTCACGAGGGGCTACGGCTGTTTCGGCTTTTGGCTCCTCAAGCTTGGCTATCGGCTCCTTGTCGGACTTTTGCTTCTTCTTTTTCTTTTCCTTTTTCTTGCCCCCGCACACTGCCTTTCGGTTTTGCGCCGTTGCATAGCCAAAGATCACTGCCATTACAAGGGAAACGCCACCGATCACAAAGAGAAAATGCTTGTCCTCAATGGTGGGATTCGCCATTTGCCACACGCCAAAGGCACAAAGCAATATGTAAAGGCATAATGCCCAAAGCGGTGTCTTCTTCTTCCCCTGTGTGCCCTGTAACGTATACGCGTGTATGATCTCCACCGCGCCGCGCAGCCAAATGGCAAGGCCCACCACCGAGCAAACCTGCAAGGCGGAGAAGAAGGGCACGTTGACCTGTGCAAACACCAATGCGATCATGGCAACGATCAAAAGCACGATCTCCACACCCACAAAAAGCTGCGGCACACCGCGATAATGCACGATCATGGGGAAAAGCGTAAAAATAATATAAATAGCAAGCACCACCGCAACCAGCAGATGTAAAATATCCTGTGCCAGCGTAAAGCCCTTTATCTCAAAGGCGCCAAGCAGCATGATAACCGTCAGCACGGACAAGAGGATGCAGGTGATCATAGTGAAAACCCAATTTTTCATTAATTTTTGCATGTGTAACTCCTTTCAAACAGGGGGATTATCGATATCGGTCATCGCCGTAGCGATCACCGTAGTCATCATCGTTATCTTCGGTATCGGGCAGGCTATCCACGTACACGGGCAATCCTGCCGCACCTTCACCGAAAAAGGTCCGATACAAAAATACCAAAAAGCCAAAAAACAGTGCCGCAAGGGCAAAAATAAGCACTACAGTATAAAGGGCGGTCACACCCGTAGAAAAGGTGCGCAGCCATGTTAAGATCAAGCGGCGGGATCGTGCATCAAAAAGCGCAGTCACACCGGCAAATGCCATGGCAAGCACCGCGTAAAGCAGCATGCCGGAAAAGGCACTGTAAAGATCATCAAGAGAAACGTACACGCCAAGACTGATCAGTAGCAATAAAAGACACCCAACGATCTTGGCAAAGATGCCGCTTGTAGCATCGCGAAACATAGCAGGAAAGAAGCCAAACGCGAGCGTGGCATATTCGCCAAAGCCCGCCTGCGTCCCCACCAGCACCGAAACCTCACGGGAAAGATCACCAAACACGCCGCGAAAGCAAACAAGCACCACCACCATGGAAAGGAAGAGCCCCAGCACCGCCGGCAGCATGGCAAAAAGGTAATTGCCAAACACTGCAATGGGATTTTTACGATTGTAGGAATGCTCTACAAATCCAATCTCGCCCTCAGGATCGTAAGGATTTAGCAAGCAAAAATCACTCACCCGATGAAAGGAAACGATACACGCCACCAAATGTGCAAACTCACGGATCGGTGTGAGGATCACATGTAAGAAAAACAGGATCGGCTTACCGCGACCGCAACCGACCAAAGAGCAAAAGGCGCGGTAGCAAAAATAAACGGCAAGCCCAAAGCCAAGTGGCAGAACGGCGGTAAATATCAGAATTTGCAAATAATATTCGAGAAAAGTCATATTTCTCCTTTACGCCCTCTCTGACTTGACAAACAGGGGCGTGCATGATATAATGTTTCGGAACTTCATCAAACGGTCGCGCGGTATGGTGCCGAAAGGTATTACCGTGAGGAAAGTCCGGGCTTCATAGGGCAGGATAGCTGATAACGTCAGCCGCAGGTGACTGCCGGGAAAGTGCAACAGAAATAAACCGCCTCGCTCACGCGAGGTAAGGATGG